>CAZQKJ010000698.1:0-2018 GCA_964593315.1 uncultured Granulosicoccaceae bacterium | reverse complement strand
ATGTTACTCTTCGATCGTTGCTATTGATTGGCAGCCGTTAAAACTGATGTTTCCGTTATCACTAAACGGCACCGGGTTTCCTGCAAAGTACGAAGCCGCCAGCTGTACTGCACGCTCTGCTACTTCAATACCCATCTTACGACCAGGGAAATCATCGATCGGGGGATGTATTCCACCCCAGATTCTGGACAAACTGCTCTGGTCCGATGCATCCTGAAACGTTGCCCATTGCAAAGTAACATCTTCACTCGGGCCCTGCTCAAAAACCAGAAAATCATTTTTTGGCGCCAGAAACTCTGCCATCCCACCAGGAAAATACTCGGACCCTGTCAGTGATGTAAGCACCTCCGCCGCCGCTCGCGAGAAGGTAGAGTGGCCGGATACGTAGCCACTGAATGGCGGCGTTACAAATGTCGGTCGCTGGTAGGGCCACCAGTTCTCCATTAAAATCCAGTCAACTCCTGCAGTGTGCTCCGCCGGATTCTGAATATGGTCCGGGCCTCGCCATGCTCGCACCTTTATCTTTCCAACATGTTCACGGTTAACACCGGCAAGCGCATCACCTTCCTGAACAACTTCAATGATATTGTCGATCAGAGGTATACCCTCAGCAGAGTAATGCATCTGGTCCGGATCGCTGCTCTGTCCGCGCGCTGCAAGATATCTCAGTGCCGAAACAGGCCGTGCGTAATCGTAATAACCCTTGTTACTCCACGCAGCGATCGCCGCATCATGCATAGCACCACCGAGAGTAAAATAACTACGGATATCAAACTCGAGCTTGTCCAGTGCACTGCCGGTACCACAACCTGATCGCTTAAATTCAGGATGATCAAGTACATAGTCATTTAATATGGTAAACCAGTGTCCTGGTGGAGTTTCACTGTCGGGTCCATCTGCCCAATACTCCGCTACAACTCGCGTGTAGTCACCTCGCAATACGCTGTTTTCCGCATAGGGCTGATTCGTAACAGGATTTATCGCTCGGCCTGTTTGCTCAACACCACCCTCTGTGAGGTCATAGAAACTGTCCATGTTTTCGCTGCTCGGCAGTGGCGCACTCGCACCCAGACTCGCAGGTGAAATATCCCATCGCACACCATCTGAAGGATCGAGATGCGAAGACCATGCAGCAACCATAGAATGGCCCCATGCATAGTTGGTGAAATCGTTTTGAAATGTTGTCGGGCCACCAGGATCAAGATAGACCCGATACTGATTGCCATCACGTTGCAATAGCGTACTGTCCTGAGGCAACAATGCAAATGGTTGCACATTGCCCCACTCTGGGCTCAGAAACTCAGGCATAGGTGCAGGATTACCCGACTGATCTACAAAATTTTCAAGCTCAAGTGGCTGCCATCGATCCGGGTTGCGCATAGATGGATTACCAGGCTTTGCAGGTTCAAGCGGCACATTGACTGGCCTGTAAAAAGTATTTTTGTAGTCATTGGCTTCATTCGATCCGTCACTTAACCCGTGCTTGATAATGCACTTGGCGAGATAACTACCCAGTCCTTCAGGATTATCCAACACTGCCATCTGGTTGTGGTTAATCGGTATATCGAGATCCTTGAGAACATCAAGAATTCTCAGCCTGATGCTGGTACCTCGTGGAGATTTTTCAAATCGATGAGACATCAAATGATAAACAGCAGATGTCAGCGCTATCTCTATGTGTCGCTTGCGCTCTTCTTCATTTTTTGGTGCTGCAATAAATGCTGTGCGCTGCGCATCTGTTATATCGCACTGCAATCCACTCGGTTGTGTCTGGCCAAGAAAATACGGTTGCGCTGGCGGATTGTAAATAGCCCACACATCGTACATCGCCGCCGAGGCATGGAACAAATTACGAGCGTGAGCTGTAGGCCTTGCGTAGTCGTGCCTGATAGCGAAAAGCAATGTTTCGTTCCAGACACGAGCCACTGAGTGCTGCTCTGATGATTGGACCGTAGCAAAGGGTGTTGTGATTAGCAGACAAGCTGAACACACTAACGAACGAAGTCTGATCGGAATCA
>CAZQKJ010000697.1:0-2019 GCA_964593315.1 uncultured Granulosicoccaceae bacterium | reverse complement strand
TCACTTTTGATAGTCGGGTACACAGTGAAAAGGTAAGAGCAATGAACATCACCATCAAACAAAAAAACACCCCTGTTTCCAGGGCTTGAATGGCAACACCTGAATTTGTATTAAAACGCACTACTTCAATGAGAAACGAGGTAGCCATTGTTAGCGCTGCGAACAGACACACGAGCGCCCAATGTGCAGTTATGCGGGTTTCACCCCGGAAAAGCTTACTTATTACGCCCGCAGCCAGACACCACATAAAAATAATCATACCACCGCCAATCAGGGCGCCGAGTACATTCTCGAAATTCGTTTCCTTATAAATACCGAACAGCGTTGTTAGCAACAGT
Source organism: uncultured Granulosicoccaceae bacterium (assembly GCA_964593315.1). Taxonomy (GTDB): domain Bacteria; phylum Pseudomonadota; class Gammaproteobacteria; order Granulosicoccales; family Granulosicoccaceae. The sequence continues at coordinate 1,681 of CAZQKJ010000697.1, read as the reverse complement.
GAAACCAACGCAAGCGATGTGGTTAAAAACAAGCCAGCCTTACCGCTTACTCTATTTAAAAATGCCTGCCCCGAGCTACGCACCAGTGTAGGTTCTACCTCATTCGCAGCGTCATACAGCTGGATAGTCGTGTCGCCTAACCTGATTGAAAGCCGGAACCAATCGATGATTTTCCACCCGCATCAGGTGAAACAACACGTATCTGATATATACGCTCGTAATCATCCGAAAAGTCGATACCATCGGTATCGCAGGACCCTATAGAGTATGTTGAGAATACCAATGATAACAGCGAGAAAAACGCACAAAATCCATTGCGTAACATACAGATAACTCCTCCGGCCTTTAGCTTTACCCGACTACCTGACAGCACGGGTGCATCGACCATTTTTATAGTTGCAAGCTTAGCGTCACGAGTTCGGAAAAGTTTAAGTCAGAGATCGATTGCGCACGACTATCAAATTTTTTCGTGACCAACCACACATTGAGTACCAGCATAAATAATTCCACGATATAAGCCCTGATAACTATCAGTTTTAGTTATAGCTGCCGACCACTCTTGAAGAGAACACGAAACCAAACGTGTTCCTACTTTTCAGTTTTTTATCCGTGCTCAATCAGAACCGTGATCCACATTGCGTAACAACGGTCTCGGCAGATGGGCATTTGGATTTGCACTTACTAAACAGGGAGCATTACGTTGAGCATTAAGAAGGATGTAGGGAAGTTAGGAGCTGCCGTTTTGATGGCGGGCACTTTAGCAGCCTGCAGTGGGTCTGATGAGGATTCAGCTACACTTGCACAAATCGAAGGAATCTGGGGAAACAGCAACAGTGATGATGTCAGTTACACCGTTGTTGATGCGAATGGAAGAATCGCGTTTTACGATTATCAGGCAGACAGCGCAGGCACTGGTGAAAATTGTTTTGTGATAGATACAATTCCTGAACTCACCTCGATGTCCTTCACACCCAACGGCAGCGCTTACAACCTTGAATTCGCGTCTGACCAGTTTACCGGGATTCTGGTAAAAGCCGCTGTTGTAGAAGGCAATACTCTAAGCCTGTGGGAGCCAGATGAAAACAGCGCCAGACTCGGCAGTGATCCAAATACTGTTTTTATGATGGTAAACGAAAACGTCGCACCAGAGACTGTTCAAAGAGTAGAGGGAATTTCGGTTACAGATTTAAATCTTTGCAGCAATTCTGCAGTCATACAAAACGATGACTCAGGGGCATCAATCAAACAGGAAAGGCGCTGGTTGTCTACCGCTCTGAGAGTTTTGTTGCAAGATTAATAGAAAGGTAGTTGTGGCTTGAGCACTGCTATCTAATAACAATGCCCCTGAATGCATTGATCATTACCACTCAATCGCGACTTCACAAGGGATTAAGCCACTCAAGACATTGTTGAGTGGCTTTTACCGAGACACAGGACCTTGTCCGAACAAGGGCGCAGTTTCGGCTAGTCCGAAAATAGCCATAGCTCTGCAATGATCGGTATCTCCGCGACAACCAGCGAGGGGCATTTACTGCAAAGCAACTTTAATAGTTTGCTCAAGAAGCATTACTTGTCAAAAGGTAGTCTTCCTGGTGGATTCACCGAAATTTCGCAATGATCACATAGTAGACATAATGATCCCCGGCAAGTGTTAGCCCCCGCGGATTTCGTGGATTAGCTA
>CAZQKJ010000696.1:0-2021 GCA_964593315.1 uncultured Granulosicoccaceae bacterium | reverse complement strand
ACCGCCACGTGCGGTTGATACAAAATAAGCACCAGGCTTCATACGTTTAAACGCCTGTGCGTCGAATAGTTGTTCTGAGCTGCTATTTCGAGGACAGTGTACAGACACAAAATCGGACGCTTCCAGCAACTGTTCTAAAGTTGTTTCGGTGGCAGATCGTTTGCTGAAATCTACCGTATTGATAAAAGGATCGAAAGCCAGCACACGCATAGCAAATAGTCGTGTGGCCAGTTCTGCCACGTGAGTACCTACCTGACCCAAACCGACAATGCCCAGTGTTTTGCCATGAATATCGCGCCCGGTATAATCTTCGCGTTGTACACCTGCCTGTTGGCGCATCGCTCTGTCGGACTGAATGATTTGCTTACTGAGACACAGCATCATACCGAAGGCGTGTTCAGCCACTGCCTGTTTGTTACCACCAGCCTGGTTCACAGCCAGTACACCAGCCCTGGTGCAAGCCTCAAGGTTTACTGTGTCATAGCCCGACCCGTTGGTAGAGACTGCCAGTAAGTCGTGACATCTCTTGAACAGCGAGTCATCGGCCCATAGTGGTTGGTGTAACTCGGAACGGGTTGAGCGTATCTGATAAATTTGTGCCGTAGCCAGATGTCTTAGCGCTTCATCAACAGGCATTGAGTAGTCTAGTTTTTCAATGGCGAGAGCAGGGAAGCGCCGGGCATAGGTGTCACCAGTTTTATGTGGCCAGCTATCGAATAGAGCAACACGGTATGGATCTGGAGAGGTCATATTTTAAAAGCCGCCATGGTTAATATTCGACCTGGGTTATCAGAAACACGCGTTACTGCGGAGCAATTCTGCACGCGATTTTTTGCCGATTATATGTGGTCATTTAGAGCAACTAGACTCCCACATACAGTATGCTAAATCTCACGCACAGAGGCGATGCTCGCTACGCCTTCTTAATCAATCTGGTGACGCACCGGTGAATCTGCAATAACCGTTGCCCGGTGCAAATATCGATCTGCGGTGTAATCTGAAATAGCACAGTGCATAGTACAACGATTATCCCAGATCAACAGATCACGAGGCTGCCATCGATGTCGGTAGGTAAACTCCGCTCGTTGGCAATGCTGATAGAGATAACCCAGTAAAGCATCACTTTCATCGTGCTCAAATCCTTCCAGATGAGAGGTAAAACCCGGGTTAACATACAGAGTCGGTTTTTGCGTTTCCGGATGACTAACAACAACCGGGTGCGTCCAGCGGTTGGCGCCATCGAAGTCGCCTGATTTCAGATCGGCTGCACTGTAAGTACCACTTGAAACTGCCGCTACTCGAAAGTCATGTACTGCGTTGAGTGGTTGCAACAAATTTTGCATGGCTTCAGATAAGCCATTCCAGGCTGTTGTCATACTGGCAAACTGCGTGTCTCCTCCGTGATCGGGCACTTCGATTCCGTACAGTAACGACGCCTGCGCCGGCCGGCGCCGAAACGATACATCTGAGTGCCAGTAGGTTCCCGCTCTGGCACGTCCCAGCGCCTGACCACTTTTGTCACGCTTATTTGAAACCCGATATAGCGCGGGCTGCCCTGGTAACAGGTTTTTCAGTACCGATTCCTGAAATTGATCGTCCTCACCAAACAGTGGGCCGAATCGACGAGCAAACGCAACTTGCTGATCAGGTTCAAGTTGCTGATCACGTATAACCAGCAATCCACCGGCATCATTCCATGCCTGACGCAGTCGGGAAAATTCATTATCGCTGATGTTGGTTGTATCGACGCCGGTAATTTCTGCACCAAGCGCCGGACTGAGTGGTGTTACTTGCATTGCCAGACCTCGATAATGTTTATTGGTGACTTAGTCAACGGCAGCGCCCGTGCTACCTGATTCGGATTCAGGAATAAGTAGTTATTCAGGTTCCGGAAATGTAGCGTTGCAGAAACAACGTCAGTAAAAATGCGGCGATTGCGGCGGCGGCTATAGCCAGACTACTACTTGGCTAGCCTGACAGTTTGCCGCCATTTCTAATTACCTACCGAATTGGTAGCTCCA
>CAZQKJ010000695.1:0-2032 GCA_964593315.1 uncultured Granulosicoccaceae bacterium | reverse complement strand
CGGTAGGGCGCGGCACCTGTGGCGGAACCTGGCGTGTCACTGTTCCAGTCGGGATCGGGGGTGGCGATATTATCCAGAGTTCTGACAACACCTTCGACGATATCGTCAATGTAGGTGAAGTCACGCTTGTGGTTGCCATGATTAAAAACATCAATCGGCTCGCCAGCGAGAATTTTTCTGGTAAACATGAAAAGCGCCATATCCGGCCGACCCCATGGGCCATAGACGGTAAAAAACCGGAGCCCGGTAGTGGGGATATCGAACAAATGGCTATAGGTATGAGCCATCAATTCGTTGGATTTTTTAGTCGCTGCATACAAACTGACTGGATGATCCACGTGATCGTGAATAGAAAATGGCATATTGGTGTGAGCACCATAAACGGAGCTGGTCGATGCGTACACCAGGTGTTCCACATTATGGTGTCTGCAGTTTTCCAGAATATTCATGAAGCCATAAATATTGGAGTCAATGTAGGCGTAAGGGTTTTCGATTGAATACCGCACTCCGGCCTGGGCTGCCAGATTGACGACGCGATCCGGTTTGTGCGCTGCGAAGGCGCTGTCCATTGCGTCTTTGTCTTCGATTGCAATGCGTACTTCAGTGAAATTGTCCTGAGCGGTTAGTGGTTTGAGCCTGCTTTCCTTCAGAGACGGGTCGTAATAGTCGTTGACGTTATCGACACCTATCACATGGTCTCCGCGCTCGAGGAGCTTTTGGGAGAGGTTTGAGCCGATAAATCCGGCCGAGCCAGTAACAAGGACTTTCATGATGAGATCTCTTCGGGATACCCCTGATTATAGAGGTTTTCTCTGTTAGCGCTATTTGGTATCGAGGTGTTTGATTGCAAAACTTTCAGATTTTCCGGCGCAGAGAGGCCTTGTGCAAAATGTACGCGCCGATTTCCTCGACTGATTTCTTTGTGGTGTTGACATAGGGTACACCACCGCTGCGATACAAAGCCTCGGCCTGAGCTACCTCTAGCTGGCAGGTCTGAGGTGAGGCATAGGTGTCGCCGGTGTAACGTTCCTGCCTGATTTGTTGCAATCGGTACGGGTCAATGGTCAGGCCGAAGAGCTTGTCCTGGTAAGGCACCAGGGCTTGTGGCAAAGCGCTTGATGCCAGGTCTGGCCCGGTCAATGGGTAATTGGCCGCAAATATGCCGAATTGCAGGGACAGATACAGGCAAGTTGGCGTTTTTCCGGTTCTGGAAGCGCCAATGACCACAACATCTGCCCGCGCGTAGTGATCGGTCTCCATGCCATCGTCGGTGGTCATGGCAAAATTGACTGAGCTCATTCTTGCCGAGTATTGAGCAAAATCCAGCACGCCGTGAGACTTGCCTACAGAATGTGAGGAATCGACTTCAAGTTCCTTTTCAAGTGGATCGATAAACGTATCGAAGAGGTCGAAAAAGACGACGTTGCCATCGGAGATTATCTGGCGAATATCGTCGTTCACCAATGTGGCAAAAACCAGCGGTTTTTCATTTCTCTCAGCAGCCACGGTATCGAGAGTATTCACGACATCGCGGGCTTTCTCCAGTGTGTCAATGAAGGGCAGATTCTCGATTTCAAACTGCACATTCGGGAATTGGCTGAGCAAACTGTGGCACAGAGCTTCGGCGGTAAGACCGGTTCTGTCCGAGATGATATAGGTGGTACGTTTCAGCATGAGCGGACCTTAAACTAGCTGGCTGGGCATAACTATAGAGTTTACTGCGTAACTTACGACGATGCGTTACCATTTCGCCTCGCAGCTTCGTGTATCAGAACAGCTACTAGAATAGTGCCTTACAACGAGTATAGAGAGATAATTTTGAGTAACTATGTAATCTGGTTCGATAAACTATCCATGGGTGATGTGCCGGTGGTTGGTGGTAAAAATGCATCTCTTGGAGAGATGATTAGCAATTTGTCGAGTGCCGGTATCACGGTTCCCGGCGGCTTTGCTACCACGGCAGATGCGTTCCGTGATTTTCTCTCGCACAACGATCTAGACAGCAATATTAATAATCTGTTAGTGGATTTTG
>CAZQKJ010000694.1:0-2033 GCA_964593315.1 uncultured Granulosicoccaceae bacterium | reverse complement strand
ATGCAGACACTACCGGCATTCGTTTATTTGATTCCCGCACTGTTTTTTTTCGGTGGCAACAAGACCACAGCAGTCATTGCCACAGTGATTTACGCCATACCTCCGGTCATTCGATTGACCACGCTTGGTTTAAGGCAATTGCCCGATGAAGTTGACGAGGTCGCGGGATCATTCGGATCTGGCACATTGCAAACGCTCTTCAAGGTAAAACTGCCCATGGCATCTCCATCGATCATGCTGGGCCTCAATCAGGCAGTGGTTTTCGCACTCGCCATGCAGGCCATCACCCCACTGGTAGCCGGATTAGGTCTGGGCAAAGAAGTTTTTGACGCAATGAATACCGCCAACATGGGTAAAGGGCTGACGGCCGGCATTGGCATTGTGCTATTGACCATATTGCTGGATCGCCTGACTCAGGGCTGGACGCGCAATCAGCAACGCGCCCTCGGGCTCTAAAAGCTGTCACGCCCCGAACAAATTCGCAAAAACCACAGGCTCTACGCCGTTTTTTACCCACTCGGCGCGGTTTGACATCGACAGACCGACGATCAGGTGTTCTACTAGCTGTTATCGCTGGATCGCATAATCCGAAATACGGCATGACCGGCGAAATTGACAACGCAATCGACCTTACGCGAGGAAATATAATGAAAAGATACCTTACATCCGTAGCCAGTGCGCTAGCGCTTGCTTTAACTATCTCCACCCCGGCGTCTGCCGGTGGCCTGGTAAAGTCATCTGTCAATGACTGGACCGGCGGTGCTGTCATGTGCGAGATCGTGCATCAGATTCTCGAAAACGAAATGGATTTTAAAGTTAAGCGTATCGTGATGCCTTCTGGCCCTGGTCGCGACGAGGGCATCCGCAGTGGAGATCTTGATTACGGCTGTGAGCTTTGGCCTTCCTACTCAACCACTAAAGAAAAGTTTGTTAAAGAGTACGGTGGTGACGGTTCCATTTTGAAAGTTGCCGATGCCGGCGTTATCGGTGTTTCCAGCTACTACGTTCCGCGCTACCTCGTTGAAGGTGATGATGCCCAGGCACCTGATCTTAAAACCTGGGAAAACATGAATCAGTATGCTGACCTGTTCAAGACGCTCGAGACCGGTGATAAAGGTCGTCTGCTCGGCTGTCCGACACCTGCATGGCAATGCGAAGATACCAAGCGGATGGAACTACTCGGTCTGAACTACGCCTCTGTTGAACTCGGTTCAGAAGCTGCACACTGGGCTGAAATGCAAGCGGCCTACAAACGTAAAGAAGCATTCATTGCCTACGCGTGGGAACCTCACTGGATTCATGCGGCACTGGATCTTGTGAAGGTTGAGCTTCCCGAGCACTCAGATGACAAATGGCCAGCCACTGGCTGGGCAGAAGATGTCACCTACAACTACGCCAACCCTGACTTCGCTGCAGAAAACCCTGACGTGATAGAACTGCTCGAGAATTTCAGACTCACCAATGAAATGCAGGCACCTCTGATTCTCGCCGTTGATGTAGATGGCAGAGAAATGGATGAGGTCGTAGGAGAGTGGCTTGAGAATAACAAAGAAACCTGGCAAGCCTGGCTGCCTAAATAAAGCTCAACTACACAGCCAAACGGTTTTCTACCGTTAATAAAGAGCCGCGCTTGTCGCGGCTCTTTTTTTTTCCGTACAATACGGCGTTTTCCTCAAACCCTTTTTCAATCTAGCGTTCGTTTTGGAGCAGAACATGTTTCTAGGCTGTGGTGATTCACTTTACGATATGTTTCTTAGCGCCTCAGAGGCCGACAAGCTACAGGTAGCGGTCAACGGAGTGGCCGGTGGATCACCGATGAACGTGGCAGTAGGGATGGCGCGGCTCAGTCTCAAGAGCGCGTACTTTACCAAGCTCTCTGGCGATGTATTTGGTCAGGGCCTTAGCCAGTACCTTGCGCAAAACTCGGTAGATACCAGTTTGTGTCTGCCCACCGAGCGCAATACCACACTGGCATTTGTTAACAAGCAGCCCGATGGATCAGCCAAATATAGCTTCTACATTGACGGCACTGC
>CAZQKJ010000693.1:0-2035 GCA_964593315.1 uncultured Granulosicoccaceae bacterium | reverse complement strand
CACGACCCAGTGCTTCTTTTGCCTGAGCGGACAGTGCGCCGAAACTCATACCGGCTATAGTGATTGGTATATCGATTGTAATCGGTTTTTTGGCAAAGCGATCACCCAGGGTAACACGGGTATCGCAGGTCTCTCGATAACCCTCCAGCGGGTAGCGCGACATACTCGCGCCGAGAAACACCAAATCATCAAAGTGCGGGATATTACGCTTGGCACCAAAGCCACGAATATCATAGATGCCAGTATCCGCAGCACGCTGTATCTCGCGTATGACCGGACGAGAGAAAGTTGCAGATTCTTTCAACCAGGATTTATCGACCATCAGTTGCTCCCGGCTTCCGGTTAGTATGAAGACGCATTGTCTATATTAAAATGATACAGCTTACGTGCTGATCCATAACGTTTGAATTCATCAATAGCGAACTCGGTTATTCCTGCCGCATCAAGCAGAGACTGCAAGATTTTTTTATGTTCCGCACGCATTGCTTTTTCTTCACAGTCAGCGCCCAGACTATCAACCTTACCACGCACATAGAGCTGTGCTTCATAGATGGAGTCCCCCAGCGCTTCACCTGCATCGCCACAAACAACCAGATGACCGGACTGAGCCATAAAAGCGCTCATGTGCCCAACACTGCCTTTAATAACAATATCGACTCCCTTCATTGATATACCACATCGCGAAGAGGCATCACCATCGACTACAACCAGTCCGCCGTGGGCAGTTGCCGCACAGTACTGAGATGCATTGCCGGTCACATGTACCCGCCCGGACATCATATTTTCGGCAAGTCCGGGACCTGCATGACCATTCACCTTTATGTTGGCATCGCTGTTCATACCCGCACAGTAGTAACCGACGTTGCCCGTTATCTCCACTTCATGTGCTGCAGTCGCTCCTACGGCGACGGAGTGTTTACCACCAGGATGGGTCACAGTGACCTTGCCAGACACCTCATTGTGCAGATGCTGGTTAAGTTCACGTACCGTGCTATCGGATAGATCAAAGCTTGCCATCAAGCAGCTACCTCGTCATTCATGCTACCTTCCCAGGTATATATTTTCGCAGGTGCAGGCTCCCATACGCGAGCGCTCTCTGCCCCTGGTAACTGAGCAATCGCTCGAAACTCGGAACTCATTGCCACCCAGTCATCAGTCTCAGCTAATACTGCAGGCTTACAGGCAACCGGATCACGCAAGACGGCAAAGCCATCCCGTGTACCGATTGCAAAAGTATAAAATCCATCGAGATCGCGAATCGCCGCGGCCAGTGCCTGACGTAAGGTATCGCCTTTGGATAAGCGCCAGGTTAAATAGCCCGCCGCTACTTCACTGTCATTGTCTGTCTCAAAGCGGATGCCGGCTTTGCTCAGAGTTTCACGCAAGCGATTGTGGTTAGACAATGAACCATTATGCACCAGACACAGATCGAGCCCGGTAGAGAACGGGTGAGAGTGGCTGGTCGTGATAGCACTCTCGGTTGCCATTCTGGTATGCGCCAGTGCGTGGCTACCACTGATCTCATGCAATGCATAATTGCTGACGAATTCACCGGGGTGGCCTTTCTCTTTATAAATTTCTATACGCTCACCGGCACTCATCAAGCGCACATCGGGAAACGCTTGCCTGACCCAGTTTTCCATCGCATCTGGCGATTGTTCAGATTCGATCACCAGATGTGTCCCACGCGTCCTGAGAGAAACATCGTTAAAGGCGTTCTTAACGGCGTCGGCGACATCTGCCACCTGATCCGGGTTATCGTGTTGCACGGTGACTTTGGATGCGTTTTTTCCTTTCGCGTCGGAATAGAAGGCAACACCGGCGCTATCTGGACCACGCTCCCCCATTTGTTCCAACATCACCCCGACATACCTGCCGAGATTCTGCCGGATCTGTTCGCTCTTCGCGTACAGCCCAACAATGCCGCACATAGTGTTCCCCGAATCAGTTTAATCTGTCTGGCTTCTTATCCCGGTTATGAACCCGATTGAGGCAGGTCACACCGCAAGATTCAGCCATGCTTTGCCTGAGTCTA
>CAZQKJ010000692.1:0-2052 GCA_964593315.1 uncultured Granulosicoccaceae bacterium | reverse complement strand
TGGCTTCACGATTGGTTCAAGTTCTGGGAGTGGTAGTAGTAAAGGATTGGGTATGTTGACCACATACCTTGCGTTAGTGTGCTTTAAAATCCATTCATTGCCTGTGGGGGTCTGTGTGATAACCGTATCTAAGAATCGGTAAGTATATTTTCTTAACGTGCCCCAAAAAGGTCCAGTGTAGTCGATGCCCGGGTAATTTCTCTCCGACCCGATGCATTTTACAGGAATATTTAAGCAAGCCAGGCCGGTCATTACATTTGCCTGTGCCATCATTGAGATTACAATGTCTGGGTTTACATCAGTGATAGAATTTCTGAGTGTTCTGATTCGTGCGATATTATTGAATAGTCCAGCAATTGGATTTGCACTGACTCCATCAATGCTGAGGGCTCGCAACTCAACATTCTCTGGCAGTGTGTAACGATTGTTTGCTGTTGATGAGATTGTCAGGACGGTGACTTTACAGCGTTTCTGTGCCCAATAACTGGCCATATGTGATGTAACACGTTCCGCGCCTCCCCCTCTTAACGAGTGTATTAAAAATGCAATGTGCATGGTGTTAGAGGAGGGTGTATTCCGCTACAGGGTCAACTGTTTTTTCAGATAAGCCACAAATGTGGGGCAGGGTGTTCGGTTTTGGTGAGTTATGAGTATTCAAATTCAATGGTAAATAGCTCTTATTCTCAAAATTGGAGTAGTAAAACTCCGAGGTCAGTGCCGTTACCTATTCAGGAACGTTGAATACGGTGAGCTACTAACGCTATTCTATGAAAACTATCCGTCAGTTGGATCTTTCCCCAAGCCTATCACAGATACCGTTTAAGTTCGCTGCGTGGGTTTGAACATGACAAAGTCTGCGGTTGCTGTCGATTACCGCGTTCTCCCTTATGGGTTTGAGAGTCCAATATATTGAAATCTCTACTGATTCTTCGTGATTCCTACTCGAATGTGTTGCTGGTATTGCACTGCTGACCCGATATGTGACTCGGGTTTGACTTCAATATTGTGGAGGGTATGTAAACAGTAATTTTGATCAAGTTTACGTGTAAAATGTGAGAATGTTACTTCGATAGTGTTATCCCGATGAGTGAAAAAAGAATAGCGTTTTATTTACCATCTCTGGTGGGCGGAGGGGCGGAAAAAGTCACGTTAAATTTGGCCAAATATTTAGCGAAAAACTACGACTACCCAATCGATTTTGTGCTGGTTAGTGCCACCGGGGAGTTTATGGATCAGTTGCCGGATAATATTAGGGTTATTGATCTTAAGTCTAGTCGCATGGTCACCAGTATGCCGGGCCTGATTCGCTATCTAAAAAAAGAGAAGCCACATGCTATTTTGTCTGGTATGGACTACGTTAATGCTATAGCACTCATCTGCTGTAAGATCGCGGGGGCAGGCACCAGAACAGTCGCCTGTTTGCATATCAATCTCAGTGCACAAATAGCTAACCCGGTTATATGGCGTGGAAGATTTGTCCTGCCATTTATTAAGTTGACTCACCCATGGGCAACTACAATTGTCGCGACGTCAAGGGGGTGTGGCGAGGACTTTCAGGAAGTTACTGGGATAGGTGAGGACAACATGCAGCTCATATATAACCCGACGATAACCGACGAGATATTGCCGCTATCAAGGGAGCAGTTGGATCACCCCTGGTTTGAGGAAGGTCAGCCACCGGTTCTTCTTGCTGTAGGAAGAATGGTGCAGCAGAAAAATTTTGAGCTGCTTATTGAGTCTTTTGCTGAGGTGCGCAAACAGCGAGATGCCAAACTGATTATTCTTGGAGAAGGTCCTAGAAGAGAAAAGTTAGAAAAGCTGGCTGTAGACTTGAATGTTGAAGAGCATATTCAAATGCCTGGATTTGCTGAGAATCCTTATGCATACATGTCGAGATCTGTAGCCTTAGTTATGTCTTCTCATTTTGAAGCACTTCCTGCAGTTTTAATTGAGGCTTTGCATGTTGGAACTCAGGTTGTCTCCACAGATTGTCCTAATGGTCCAGTTGAGATTCTTGAGAATGGAAAGTACGGAGTGTTGGTTCCAATGAAT
>CAZQKJ010000691.1:0-2059 GCA_964593315.1 uncultured Granulosicoccaceae bacterium | reverse complement strand
TCATCCCGTTGGGCACTGCATAGGCTTCGTTGTCCACAAAGTTATTCAAACCAACGGCTTCGGCGCGTACTGTTTGCCCGCCCATGTGATGCGGATCTGCACCTTGATGATGTGGAAATGTCAGCTGACCGTTTTCTACATTGTCGAACTTGAATCCATAACAATAGGTGCATTCGGCGATAGCAGCTGCCACATTACCCTCAAATACATTACGACCACCGCCGTTAAACCAGTACCCGGTTCCTGCACGGCCGAGCTTTGTTCCATCACTGGGATCAACATCATGCAAACGTTCGCCGTTACCACCTACCACGCGAACAACAAAATTCTCTTTAAAGAGATTGCCTGATTCGGAACCATCTTCTGTGACGATGCCTGCACCCGATGCATGATCAACAATGTTCTGTTCGATTAGCCCGAAGTGACTACCATGTATTGCGATACCCCACTTACGATCCTGCTGTTGATTCTCAGAACCAAAATCGACTGTGTTACCGACAAAGCTAAACTGACGCCCATTGGCTTGCGGGGCAGCAGGCCCTATCAAATGATGAGCGTGAACCGGGTATCTTCCCTTCTGATTTGATGACCCCAAATTACGGATATCGGTGCGACCAAAACTATTAATCTCCGCGTATCGGAAATCAACATCCACTCGACCATGAAACAACATATGCCCGCGCACAGCCTGCGGATTATCAGAACGAAAAATAACATTGCGGCTTTTATTTATAACGTGTGGTGTAAAGTCGAGCGCGCCGTCAATATCACGGGCACCCGGGTGATTAAACTGCAGCGCGCTATTCAATGTTATACGCCTGCCGTTAGCGGAGATCGCCTGAATAGTTCGGTTTTCAGTCTGATCGGCACATGTACTTGAGGCAACAGCGCACTGGCGGGAGGTTGGAATGACCACAACATCGCCTACCTGCCAGCCCGCACCAATAGCCGATTGACTCAGGTTAATTTGATTATCACCGCTGCCTGGCTCATCCGATGTACGTATAAAAGTGTCATTTACTTTATGACCATGGACTCGCACCACACCGCCCGTCGCGATAAGCCCCCGCAAATGCTGGCCGGAATCATTGGCATCAAACGGCATGCTACGAATGACAACCTCTGCACTGACGCTACTGCCGATGGGTGAATCATCTGTGCCAATTTCAAGCACGCTATCTTTAAGCACCAACAGATCGGCTACTTCCAGACGGGTGTTACTGTTAGTTGCAAACGTAAGCTCGCCCCCTTCATACAACACTACACTGCGCGCTACCGCACTCACATCACGGACCTGAACTCTGCCGTCAATAATCACCAGAGAGCTATCCTCAGGCACCTCACCCAATAACCAGGTAGCTGGCTCATCCCAATAACAGACAACTGATCTGCACGCAGCCGCCACTCGAAAATTTGAACCGTGAACCGGGTTCGGGATCATCTCGTGGTGGGTGGTGATGACAGGCCCAGGCCCTGCAGGACCTGGCGGCACGATATTGACTGTTACAGTCGCAACGTTCGACTCCCCACCGGCGCGGTCTAATACTCTATAGCTAAAAGAGTCAGTCGCCGATGCTGCCTCCTCACCGGTGTGCGAGTATAAAATCGTACCGTCTTCCTGCACTACCGCTGTGCCATCAACAGGTACCGTGACTATCTCTACCAATGCGGTGTCCGACAATGCATTATCCACTACAAGAGCACCGTCAGCGTCACTGTCATTAGCCAAAACATCAATAACCAATGAGCCACCACTCACAACAGGTTCAATCGGATTATCATCTACAGCTATCGGATGCTCGTTTGCCTGAGCAATCACCAGAGTCACAGTAGCGACATTGGACTCTCCACCATCCTTATCTATCACACGGTAGTTGAAGCTGTCTGATGTCGGCGCGGGATCAACTATGACGCTTGCATACAGAACAGTGCCGTCCTCCAGCACTTCTATCGTGCCATGCTCAGGCTCTGCGACAATCTCAACCGTCGCTGTATCCAGAGAGGTACTATCCACTACCAACTGACCTTCTGCATCAGTATCGTTCTCTAGAACATCAAC
>CAZQKJ010000690.1:0-2061 GCA_964593315.1 uncultured Granulosicoccaceae bacterium | reverse complement strand
GTTTTATATCTTGCCGTATGAGCAAACGGTGATCATTGGTATAACGCATGGTGACACAACCAAAGGCATTGGCCGGAGTGACGCCCCAGGGTGTAGCCACACCGTATATCTCGCGCTCTTGTCGGTTCAGTGGTCGGGTTAAACTGGCACGCAGTGCAAGATGCACAAAGCCACCGGTCTTATAACCGAATTGATCGCTAAAACCGTTGGCTGCGAGAATCATTTTTGGTGCCTGCACCTGACCTGCCGATGTAGTGACTTTAATGCCGTTAGCAGATTCGATGTGGGTTACTGATGTGTTTTCGTATAGTGTGACATTTTCGGGCAACGAATCTGCAAGTCCGCGCGTCAGTGCTGCAGGATTCATCAGTACGCAGCCCGGTGTATATACCGCATGTTTAAAATGACGAGTGCCAAGCTTTGCACAGAGTTCATCACCCCGTACCCACTGATAGGGTTCACCTAGTGCTTCAAGCTCATTGGCAAAAGGTACAAGCATTGACTCTGAACCACTGTCGGTAACCGCGGTCTGGTACTTACCATCTTTAGACCAGTCGCAGGCAATGTCATGCTTCTCGACCAGAGATGCCAGATGCTCAGTAGCGGCGCGCGCCAGGCGCATATGGCTGCGTGCGCCGTCGAGCTGATCAAGGTTGGAAGAGACGTTATGCGGTATATCAATCACAAAGCCGGAATTTCTACCGGAAGCGTTTTCTCCACAAACACCGGCATCGAGAATTACAATTTTCTGCTGCGGATTGTGCTCGGCCAGTCTGCGTGCTGCTGCAAGACCTGCGTAGCCCGCACCGATCACCAGCCAGTCGGCATTGATCGCTTCGTTTAGTGATGGAGCGGGGGTGCGCAGCTTGAGTATGGTGTTCCAGGCATTGGTGTTATCGTTGAGCGGTTGTCGGGTAATCTCAGTAGGTTGACCTCGATTCATTTCAGGGTTCATCTCTTAAGTATGTGATGCCCAATCTGCCGGATGAATAGCATATAGCAGCCAGGCATTGTCACTTTTATAGGTAAGCCTGGTGCCTGCGGGCAACCAGATTGCCTGCATGGCAGAGGCGGTTAGTTCCCCGCTCTCAGTGGTAACTGTGAGAGCACCTTCGAGTACCAGAATGAACTCATCGTATTTTATGGTCCAGGGAATCGCTGCAGTGGTCAGTTTCACTACACCGACACCCAGTTGGCTCCCGTCATCGGTACCACACAAGGATGATACTTTTGCCTGATCACCGTATTCGAATCGTGGTGTATAGGCAGCGTCATTGAGATTGATCAACCTGGGTTTTGATTTATTGCTCATAGGTACCGAATTCCTCAATGTGGTAGCGTTGCAGTATAACTTGGTCTAATCAAGATTTGTCGAAGCATCGGGAGTTGCATTGATATCACAGAGTGGGTGTTGCTGGTATCCTTTGTCTGGCCGAGCCGGTGATCGACATGACAAGGCGCTCGTGTACTGGAAAAACAGTATAGTCATCTGAGTCAGCACACCAGGGTAACAGAGGGCAATTCATGGAACTGCAAGGCAAGACGATTGTAATAACCGGTGGTGCTCAGGGGATCGGGGCACAGTTGGCAACACGGTTTGCAAAGGAGGGTGCAAATGTAGTGCTCGCTGATACCAGGATCGAGTTAGCAGAGGAAGTTGCAGCCTCCATCGATGGTCTTGCCGTAAGCTGCGATGTGACTCAGGAACAAGATAT
Organism: uncultured Granulosicoccaceae bacterium; assembly: GCA_964593315.1. Lineage (GTDB taxonomy): Bacteria > Pseudomonadota > Gammaproteobacteria > Granulosicoccales > Granulosicoccaceae. Next base: position 346 of record CAZQKJ010000690.1, on the reverse strand, counting down.
CATCAACCTGGTTGCTCAGGCTGAATCAAAGTATGGACCGATAGATCTTTTTTGTTCTAACGCCGGGCTCTGTATAGATGAGCCGGATCATGCAGCCTCTGCCAGTAACGAAGTGTGGCAGCTGTGTTGGGACATCCACGTGATGGCTCATGTGTATGCTGCCAGAGCTGTATTGCCATCCATGATATCCCGCAAATCCGGGTACTTGTTAAATATGTGTTCAGCGGCGGGTCTTTTGAGTCTTATTGGCAATGCTGCGTACTCAGCTACAAAGGCTGCAGCCATTGGATTCGCCGAGTCGGTTGCCATTACCCATGGTGAGCAAGGTATCAAAGTGTCTGTGATC
>CAZQKJ010000689.1:0-2068 GCA_964593315.1 uncultured Granulosicoccaceae bacterium | reverse complement strand
GGATTTCGCCTGATTGTTTTTTATCTTGCCAGTCTTCTGTCCACTTTTGACGTTTTTCTTGCTCGAGGCGGCGTTGTCTTAATGCAGGGTTGTTAGCTTCCAACGCCGCATTTTTTGCCTCATTAAGCGGCGCTCTAATCTCCTTTAGCCGCGCGTCAATTTCTTTGAGGCGCGCATAGTCCGCATCATTTGGGAGAGGCCGTACGTTACTTAGAGGGGTGCCTTCGGTGACCCATTTATTATAAGCATCCGATTGCGCTTTATTTTGTATCCTGTCTTTTTCGGCATTTAACGCGATGGCTTCTTCAATTTCATTTGATAAAATCGGAAGCCCAGATTGCTCGCTTAACTGTGTCAAATTTTTGCGAATTCGGTCGGCTTTCTCAACGCTCTCTAGAGGGGCTTTAATCGCTTTGATTTGCTGATCAACCTCGAACATGCGCTGTATGACATGTTTTGGAACCGCATTCATGATTGAAGCTTGATAATTTTCTGCGCTAATGGGTTGTCCTTTTTTTTGCGCCTCCATAAAAACTTTACTCATGTCATTTTGAAGCTTTTGTTTTTCTATCTCCAGCTCCGTAAGTTGATTTATCTCACTATCTGACAATGAAACATTATGAGTTGCGCTCAGTTTTTGCGTACGCTCTTTTATGGCTTTAATTTGATTGGCGCTTCGAATTTTGCTCTGAAGCTCTTGAAGGCGCGGATTAACCGGCGGCATCGTTATTTCGGGCTGCGCACCTCGCGTAGCGGGGTCCTGTTTGTACCAAGCTTGCATTGTCTTTTGCCGCTCTGAACCGACCTTCATTTGTTCCTGCTGTAATGCAATGAGTTCTTCGACCTCGTCTTTCGAGATAACTTGCGGGTCTAAATCTTCATATTGCTTCCGAAGTGTGGCCATGTGAACGCGGCTATTCAGCTCTTGCAGACGCTCATTAATTTCCTCCGAGCGCGGAGATGAGGGCATTTGCGGCTGCGTGCCTCGAATGGATGGATCCTGAGCATGCCACGCCATAATCTCCTTCTGAAACTCTTGACCGATCAGATATTGCTCTTGTTGCAAAGTGACCAACTCATCAATCTCAGCCTCTGAGATGTCCTTAGGGTCTAATTCTTTATAACGCTTTCTTGAACTAGCTATGTAAAACTTACCATTTAAGACTTGCATACGCTCGTTGATTTCCAGCGCGCGCGGTGATTGAACCATTTCTGGCTGTTGACCCCTGATCGCAGGGTCCTGATTATACCATACCTTAAGCTGTTCCTGATACGCTTGACTAAATTGGGATTGCTCCTTCTGTAATGAAATCATTTCATCAATTTCAGCCTGTGAGATATCTCTTGGATCTAGTCCTTCATATCTCTTGCTCAAAGCCGCAAAGCCGTTGTCACCAATATTCGTTATTTTCGTTAAAGGCCGTTTTTGCATCGCGGCACTGTCTTGCTGACGAGGCTCTGATTGTGATGATTCAGACGTAGACAACTCTGGCGTCGATACCGCCTCGACCTCATTTCCTGGCCCTTCGGCGCAAGCGCTCAACACTATGAGTGTTATAATAGATGCCGTTAGATAATAATAACGCATTACCGTTCCCCTTTATTATAGTGCCCCGATGCATAATCTCAGCATTTGCGATTATAAAATATAGATTACTAGTTTTATGGGTGCTTTCAAGGAGCTTGTAACAGTTAGTATGATGGTAGGGTATCGATCACCATAACGAGTCTCGGGGGATGTCCGGTTGTAAAAGACGGAGATTTATGAAGAATTTTTGCGTCCCGACCTGCCCGCTTCCCGCGCAAAAATACGCATTCCATATCTGTGGCATGGTGTTCGGCAAGGCTATCCTCGCGCCGCCACACTGTACCCCGCCCTCTATAGGTTATAATCAAGCGTTGAAATGTTCGGTCCTGATGGAACTTGCTGCAGGCATCATCAGACAAGGCTAATAATTTAAGCCGATATTGCGAGCCCGGCACTACCACTTCAATGGCTTCAAGATATGCCTGAACATCTAGCTGTACAATCTCATGAAAAACGGCTGACCAATTTGATGTCATGAAC
>CAZQKJ010000688.1:0-2069 GCA_964593315.1 uncultured Granulosicoccaceae bacterium | reverse complement strand
ATGGGATTGGGTAAAACCTTTCAGGCTATTGCTGTGGTGCTATATCGGGCCAGTGTGGGTACCGATCTCTTGCCGAATATTGCTGCGGGCGAGGGAGCTATCGGCTTCACGCCGCCGCTGCAAGCGGGAGATTACAGCTTCTGGATACAGGAAACCGGTGAAGATGTTTCAAGCTTCTCGGTCACGTTTGTTGTCACTGACGCAGATGCTGTAGTGGCTGACAATACCCCGGTAGTGGCGGCACTGTTCAGTGAAGATGAAGGTGGTGAAATCTCCGATGATCCCAATAACCCGTTGCCACTGCAGCTGGCCATTGGCGATAACCTCATCAGTGCGTCAGTGATTGCGGGGGATCTTGACTATGTCACGATTAATGTTCCAGCTAACTCTCGTCTATCAGCTATAACGGTTAATAGTTACGATAGCTCTCAGTCCCGTTCATTTGTTGCAATTCAGAATGGCAGTGTGTTCACAGAGCTTGTTGACAGCCCCAACGTAGGTAATTTGCTGGGTTATGCGCACTTTGGCGCTGCTGACATCGGTGGCGACATTCTTCCGAATATTGCAGAGGGTGCCGGTGCATTGGGTTTTGCGCCACCGCTTCAAGCGGGCGACTATAGTCTGTGGATGCAGGAAACCAGTTCTGCACAAGTAGATTTTTCTATCACGTTTGAAGTGACAGAAAACCAGTAACAGTAGATACTGAAAATCGGGTCGGTGATGGTGTTGATTCATCACCACCCGACTGCACAGCAGCGTGCGTTCGCTGTGTCTAACTAGCGTTCGGCTTCAACCAGTTCCATCAATTCATCGACTGACAACTGCATGCCCTTGTCAGTGCCGTCCAGCAAGCCATCGGACAATTCTCTCTTCTGGCCATGCAAGCGTACTATTTGCTCTTCGATAGAGTTTTTAATAACGAGTCGATAGATGGTCACCGGTCGGGTTTGTCCCATTCGGTAGGCGCGGTCTGAGGCTTGATCTTCAACGGCTGGATTCCACCACGGGTCCATATGGATCACGTAGTCTGCAGCCGTCAGATTTAAGCCAGAGTTGCCAGCCTTAAGGCTTATCAGGAATAAATCTCCTTCGCCATTTTGAAAATTATCTACGGCGAGTTGTCGCTGTTTAACCGAGGTGGAGCCATCAAGATACTGATAGCTGATTTTCTTTGTATCCAGATACTCTCTTATTAAAGCCAGATGACCCACAAACTGACTGAACACCAGGCTGCGGTGCCCACCGGTTCGCAATTCATCAACAAGCTTTGTAAAAGCTCTGAGTTTAGCGCTTTCAACCGGTGGCTCGTCGGTAACCAGTTTTGGATGGCAACAGGCCCGACGCAAGCGCGTTAGCTCGGCCAGCACTTGAAAGCGTTGTTCCGGGTTGTTGCTATCGAGTTGCTTTATGCGTTCACTGGCATCAGTTCTGAGTGATTCATAAAATGCGCGCTCATCCGGTTCCAGTTCAACCAGTTGGGTGATCTCGGTGCGTGATGGCAGCTCTGTCAGTACCTCGCTTTTTAAGCGTCTGAGTATAAAGGGACGTACCAGCGCTTTAAGTTGTTCTCGTGCCGCTTCATCATTTGAGTTTTCAATTGGATTAGCAAAACGAATCTTGAAACGTTCTCTTGTGCCCAGCAACTCCGGGTTGATAAACCGAAATAGATTCCACAGCTCCTCGAGACGATTCTCTATCGGTGTGCCAGTGGTGATGAGCTTAAAGTCAGCTTGTAGCGTCATCATGGCATCGGAGCGATAGGTATTAGTATTTTTGAATGACTGAGCTTCATCGGCAACGATAGTGGTCCATCGAATTTCAGAAATTGAGTCGATTGCATTTTGCAGTACGCCATAGCTGCATACAATGACATCACCGGCACCTGCAGTGCACAACATGGTATCTCGGTCTCGCTCAGCCAAACGCTGCACATTGAGAGATGGTGCGAAGCGATGACACTCGTTAATCCAGTTGGTGCAAACAGATGTTGGCGCTGCAACCAGTGTCGGTCCCTCACTGGCCCGATATAGCACCACAGCAATAGCCTGAAAGGTTTTACCCAATCCCAT
>CAZQKJ010000687.1:0-2074 GCA_964593315.1 uncultured Granulosicoccaceae bacterium | reverse complement strand
ATAGCTCAGGGCACCAAAACTCATACCGGTAATGTATACCGGAATATCCAGCTCTAATGGTCGCTTTGCACGCGGACCGAGAACGGTTTTGGTTTCGCACTTCTCACGATAGCCTTCAATAACAAACCGGGTCAGTGTGCCAGGCAGGAATGTCAGATCATCCCAGGTGGGGATTTTCTTAAACAGAGAAAATCCGCGCATTCGATAACGACCAAGCTCCGCCTTGATGTGTATGTCGTCAATGACATGCGGCGGGAACATAAAACTCGAACCAATTCTATCTTTGTTGCGATTATCACTCATAGTTGTTCCTTTATCTCAGCCGAATTACAGAACAAGCTTCTTTTCAGAAGGTTCAAGGTTGTCGTAGTTCCAAAGCTGTTTGCCGGCCACGATTTTGGTTAGATTCTTAACGCCTTTCGGTGCTTTCATGCCGTAGAGTTTCAGCTTGGCTTCAAGCCATTTTGCTTCGCCCTCAGTGATTTCACCTTCTACTGCATCAACGCCTAAGTCTTCGATCTTGCCACCCACATAAATAGTACCGTCATACATGGAGTCACCAAGGTTCTTACCGGCATTACCTAAAATGATTATCCGACCGCGCTGCATCATAAAGCCGTTAAATGCACCGGCGTTACCGCCGACGATAATCGTGCCGCCTTTCTGGTCGATACCTGTACGTGATCCCACATCACCCTTACAGACCAGATCACCACCACGCATAGCCGCACCAAAGGTGGAACCTGCGTTCTTCTCGACAACAATGGTGCCCGACATCATGTTTTCTGCACATGACCAGCCAACACGACCACTGATATGGATGTTGGGACCGTCAGCCAGACCGCACCCAAAATAGCCAAGACTGCCTTCAAAGTTAAGCTGCAAGCGATTGAGAATACCAACGCCCAGCGAGTGTTTAGCACTCGGGTTTTTAACTGTTATTGTGCCGTAGCCTTTTTTCATCAGCTCGCGAATCTTAATATTCACATCACTGATTTCAAGCGGGCCTGCATCTATCTCTGCCTTCTTTTTGAAGTCAACTTTTATGCTGTCATGGTAGACAAAGTTTTCTTCAGCGGAGGGTGAAAAGAATACCTTTTGAGTTCGACCGGACAATTGCTCGGTGTGCATACCGAGCTTGTGCGATTCATGCTCTGTGCTTAGCTCTGCCATACCCGAACCTCCCCTTCATACGGATCAAATGTGTCAATTTCATGTGGAAAAATACTGCGTATAGCCACTTCCTCTGAGGCCAGCGCAATAAGATCATCACTTTCGTACAAGACCATCGGCTTGGCCGCCATTACATCTTTTGCCATACCGAGTGAATCGGCGGTAGCCACGAGATACGTAAAAACGCCGTCAAGCTCATCAACTGAACGTCTCATTGCATCTTCAAGATCGTCACCTTCATCAATCCGATGCGCGATGTATACGGCGATCAGTTCAGAATCACAATCAGACATAAACCGGTGGCCGCGACGCTCAAGATCACGACGGTTAGTCCAGTAGTTGGTTAACTGGCCGTTGTGAACTACTGATACGTCATTAAACGGGTAGGCCCAGTAAGGATGCGCTGATCGGATATCCACATCTGATTCTGTAGCCATACGCGTGTGACCAATCGCATGAGTACCTTTAAAGCCACTGAGCTTGTATTGCTCAGATACCACATTGGCATCACCCAGATCTTTGATTAACTCCAGCGCATGACCGATTGATAGTATCTCTGCACCATCAACATCTTCAATGTAGTCAATTACCCGCTTGAGATCACCGCTAAAACTGATGGTATAGCGGTGAGCGTACTCTGTTACCTGCTCTTCTGCTTTGATCTTCACCTTCATCTCAGCCAGCCGCTCATCTACAGTGGCCTTTCGCTCTTTGACAAGCTCGTGAATATCAAACCCTGTGGCAAAGTCTTCCTGCTCTGCAACCTTGTAGCGCATGACATAGTCTTTGGTGACCTTGTCTCCGTAGAGTGCGTATCCGGTGGAGTCTGGTCCCCGGTGCTTGAGCGCTTGCAGCATCGAAGTCATTTGTGACCCGATGTCAGCGCTCTTACCGCGATGTA
>CAZQKJ010000686.1:0-2080 GCA_964593315.1 uncultured Granulosicoccaceae bacterium | reverse complement strand
AGCTTAGTCCAGCAGACCGAGTGACCGGGCGGTTTCTTCAATTGTCAGGTAGTCCTCATTGCTTGCTGAAATGAAACCTTTACGAGGGAATGCTCCAAGTAACTCGGGATCATCTAACGATAACAGAGCATCTTTTACTTTTTCCCCAAAGCCCGCACCCCAAACCGAATCGACATCGCCTCGCAGTGTCCATTGATAATCATGATACCCAGGCGTTTTCCAAATCACGGAAACTTTGCTGGTGTCGACTTTTTTCTCTTCAACCATTTTCTCCCATACCTTAAAGTTGACCGCACCAACTTCATAAGCACCACTCTCTACCAGAGCGACAGTACGCGAGTGATTGCCACTAAAACCAACAACTTCAAATAGATCATCGGGAGACTCACCAAGATTTTCACGTATGTAGTATTCAGGCATCAATCTACCCGAAGTAGAGCCTTTGGAGCCAAAGGTAAAACTCTTACCTGCTATGTCTTCCGGAAAGGACTCGTCGAGTGTCAGACCGGTGCTCTCATGCGCTATCAGATAGGTGTGGAATTCAGGATCTTCCGTGCCTTGAGCAATGGCTTCTGCACCAGGGGTTAATATTCGAGCTCGAACGCCCGACAACCCACCGAACCACGCCAGTTGCACTTGATCGTTGCGAAACCCGGTTACCGCCGCCGCGTAGGATTTGACTGGTACATACTTCACTGGCACATCCAGCGTTTCAGCCAGATAATCTGCAACCTTGGAGAAACGCTCTTTCAGCCGGGTTTCATCTTGATCGGGGATGGCGGAGAATACCAAAGTGGCGGGATCATCAGCCTTGAGCTGAGTAGAAAAAGCAACAAAGCTTATTGCCACGAGAAAAGAGAGAACAGTTACAAAGGAAGTGTTGCTGTGCGTCATATTTCGAAGTGGACTATACATTGAGAAAAAATGGGAATAGGGATGGCAACGCGGAGGCCTGAAGCCTGCCGCAGTTCAATCATAACGGATCTGAATTCTGAAAAAACGCCCCGCTATAGAAAAATCGCGAAAAATTCTCAAAAAAGGTACTGCAGACGGGCGCTGGACCGCAGTATCCCCCACTGCCACCAGGGAACACAGAACACAGAACACAGAACACAGAAACAATATCGGGATACCGACACCGCCAATACTCACCCTGAGCTACGATAAGAATTTCTTCCCGTAACTCAGTTAGACTATAGCGATAGTAACTAAGTTCCCACTACATGCTTGAACAAACAAATCCCTCGATAGGCAGGTTCGACAAGTCCTTTCTGATCCACATGATCAAGGATTTCTTCGTTGTATTGGTCGTGGTGACTGTTATCGAGTTTGCCTTGAAGGCCGGCAGCGTGTACTGGGACTACCACGCCAATGGCGAGAGCCAGGCCTTGGATGTGGCCGAAGAAATTTCAGAAAACGTAGTATCGATCATGACTAACTCGGGAGGCCCGGTGGCAGCCAGAACTGTCTACCCGATCCTTGAAAAAGCGTGGACCGACCTCGGATATGAAATAGCGATTGTCCCGTCAGCACTGACTGTTAAATCTATCGAACAAACTTTTCAGTTCGCACCAGAGGGCATTCCCATTGATGGAATGGCAGACGAGGAACACAAAACAGCGACTGTTGAAATCACCGCAAGCGAGGTGTGTACTTCGTGTCATGTGGGTGCAGAACCAGGCGATGTTCTGGGACAAGTAACAGTCAGAAACTACCTCGGGCGCGACTTCGCAATGTGGTGGGAAGACGTCAAGATTACCCTGGGCCTGGCTGTCGGTAAGATAGTCCTACATTCTATCTTGTTGTTTCTTATCCTCAGATCACGCATGGAGCCTCTGCTACGCTTGCGATCGGTAGTGAGTACACTTTCTAAAGCGTACACCAGTCTTAACCAACGCGCAGATGTGCGAACAGCAGATGAGTTCGGTGTGCTGGCGCGTGACTTAAACGTATTCCTTGATCGCATCAGCCGGCTGGTTGAGGAGCTCGACACTGTGCTGCGCAAAGTGGTCAATGTCAACGACGACATCATCACAATTCAACATGATCTTAGATCCAGAATTGATGGTGTGGTGCGAAG
>CAZQKJ010000685.1:0-2086 GCA_964593315.1 uncultured Granulosicoccaceae bacterium | reverse complement strand
TCTTCTGTAAGCTCCGTTAGCATTGCCGTATTAACTGCGTTATACAAAACGGCCATACAATGCGCGAGATCCTCTTCAGGCAGCGACAACTGTGCGTGCTCAACTGTCTGCCTCGATTCCAGCAATGAGGATTCCAGAACAACCGCATTGCATCTTGCAGTTTTTGAAAGACGGTTTCGAAGCAGGTGAGTATAGGTGTTAAACAACAACTGATTTTGAAACTGACGGGAGAGGTTCAGGGACTCGCTTTCCAGTGCATTGTCCGGTAGTGCAGGTACACCTGATATAAAATTTACAGACAACTCCGATAATTTAAGCTCAGAGTTCGTGTAGGACTGGAACTCAGCTATACGGTTGTTTTTCATAAAAAGCACACCGGGTAAATCGCGGCGGGTGTTTGCTGCGTTGGTCGATTGATGAAAGACCTGAATCGATTTACCGTCCGGCGCAGCATCGACATCCGCGACATCATCTGTGCCTGTGGCAAGCTGGGAGAATACCTTGCGTATCTCAGGCTCTAACAACCACGGTTGCTTACTACCGGTAATGATCAATGACGCATTGTCCGCCCGGTAGTTAGAACGCCAGAATTGGCGCAGGGATTCTTCGGTGGCGGCACGAACAGACTGTGCATCACCAACAGGCGCTCGGCTGGCATACCGGCTATCGCTATAAGCACTGGCAGAGACCGGATCAACAACAAAATTTCTGGCGGCATATCGCTCTCGCCACTCGGCCTCGACAATACGCTTCTCGTGCTCAATATCCGCAGGATCAAACTGAATTGACTCAAGCCAGTCAACCATCAATGGAAAGAGCCTCGTAATCAAATGGGCATCAGACTGGTGCAATGAAAACCGGTATACCGTAGCACCATAATGGGTGGTGGCATTAACATCGACACCCCATCTCAAACCTTCACGCTCTAACAGAGACTCAATATCCTGAGCTGTGTAATTCGCTGTTCCCCGATAGGCCATGTGCTCTACCAGATGTGCATAGCCTCGCTGATCATCATTCTCGTGTAGAGAACCTGCTTTCACCAACAATCGCACCTCTATACGATTGTTGTCTGGTGTACCGTTGGCACTTCGCAGGTAAAAACTAAATCCGTTTTCAAGCTCGCCGGTTAATACCCCGGGGTCCATAGCGAGAGGAGGTGAAGGTTCATCTACCTGCAGCACTGGCGCACAGGCTAGTATAAAAACCGACAACAGGACCGTGGCCAGCACTCGCTTGTGCTCGTGCAAATTTCGCCTGAGTGATCTGAGTGATCGATTCATCATAGGGCGACAAACTGTACATGGGTACCACAGCCTTGTCCGTCGAGTGCTTCATCACCGATGACGAACGTACCGGTTTTATCAGCGCCCACAAGCACCCCGGTCAGTACCAATACAATGTTGGATTCTCGTGTGGCGATATCATCGGTATAGGCGTATACAGAGTTAGTGGGTATCAGCGCTTTAAAGCGACCGCGCTTATCCACCGGCACACTGAAGCTGTAATTCTCATCAGCCTCCATAAAGCCTGATGCAACGCCATCTCTGACGCGAAGAAAGAAGGGTTCAGTGAACGGGGCGCATTCGAATTGAAGACCCTGCACTTGCTGCACAGATTGGGTGTCGCGCATAAGCGCTCGCCAGTCACCATCGAATGATGTGCTGAGCTGCTCTTGCGGCGGCGCCGCACAAGATGCTAGTAGCAGACACACAGCTGTTACAAATGGCCTCATAGCCCCCTCGATCAACGAAAACCCGGAAAGCCGGATTCACTGATCAGATAAGAACTGAATCACAAATCGCTGGTCGACTGCTCCGCTAGGCCACTGTATCGGCCCGAGCGCAGATTTATTAACACCTCATAGATTATTGACTGGCGGTGATATCGATACTCGGGGCAAACGATACACCGTCATCGTTGGTAAACACCGCCTGCACCGTCACAGTCGTAGGCCCGGTGATAACGAGTCTGCCTCTGGTGCCGGAAGTGGAACTCACTGTCGCACGGCCGTTGGTCGACAGCAGCGACCAGTCAGAATCCTCGGTGACATCACGCACAACCATTCCTGCGAACAGAGCATTCG
>CAZQKJ010000684.1:0-2087 GCA_964593315.1 uncultured Granulosicoccaceae bacterium | reverse complement strand
ACCTTGGAGCAATTAATCGGTTTGTTGGAAAAAGCCGACGTTGTTCTTTCACCTGACTCTGGTCCTGCACATTTGGCAAACGCAGTAGGCACAAAGGTTATTGGCTTGTACGCCTGTACCTGGAGTAAAAGAAGTGGGCCGTATCATTCTTTAGCCTACTGTGTAGATAAATTTGAAGAAGCGGCTTTGCTTCATAAGGGCAAATCGGCAAACGATTTATTTTGGGGCGCTAAAATAGAACGAGCAGGCGTCATGGATATGATCACTGTTGAGGAAGTATGCGATAAGCTAGATCTGGCGATGCAGTAGAGCTAAGCGCTATTGCTATTTGCATTCTAGAAAGACAAACGAGTACAATTCTGCAGTCGTTATACAGTCCCTCAAGCATCAACATGGTAGGTGTCGGCTTAGCCTTACCAACCCTACTCAAGCTCCGTACAGCCATCAGGTTTTCGTAGGGTTGCGTAAGCCCTAGCGCCACCTACCATGTCGCTCACTCTAGAAAGACAATGATTGATCTGCGATTCCACTATCTTGCGGTGGCTGCCAATATTGAAGGGGAAGGGCACAAGGAGTTGCTGAGTATGTGGCTGCTGAGATGGACTAAAGATGCAAAAAACCGGCTGTCTGGCTCGCGCTTAGTGTCGGCGCGGTCTCTGTAAGAAGTTCTCAAGTTGCTATTAGTGCAAACCTATTTGTTACAATTAGACAGCTTCAGGCCGAGTCTATGCCCAAAGCGAAAGGGCAGTGGTAGACTCGTGATCCCAAGTGATTTCCTTCCTCTTTCAGAAAATTAACCGACAAGATCGCCAATGCAAATTTCTATTCCCATCTCCTTTGGAGAGCTAATTGACAAGATCACTATCCTTGAAATCAAAGCTCAAAAAATCGAAGATCAGGCAAAGCTGGTTAATGTTCAGGCAGAGCTTACGGCCTTAAGTGAAATCTGGACGGGATGCGAACAATATAAGACCGATATTTCGGAGCTTCACAATGCACTAAAGAGTGTCAATGAAAGTCTGTGGGACATCGAAGATCAGATACGAATCATGGAATCGCGTGGCAAATTCGAAGATGAATTCATAGCACTGGCACGGTCGGTATATATCCGCAATGATGAGCGGGCCAGACTCAAGAAATCGATTAATCAGCGTCTCGGCAGTGATATTGAAGAGGAAAAATCCTACGCTGATTATACTCGCAACCCGGATCTGTCGGATGCCTGAGCACTGAGACAGTTTTACCATCATTTGTAAGAAACATGTACTTCTGTAACCGTGTGGGTTAAGAGCACCGCAAGGTGCAACAACAACGCCATTGATAGCTCAGGAAGCCGCAGGGCAAACCGTCAGCATGAGCGCTCTGAGTCAAATGAATAAGCATGTCCATACTTTGTAAATGCAAGGTTATTGAGGCCCGGGGGAGCAGTGAAAGTACTTGTAATTCAGCAGAAGATGATAGGCGATGTGCTGATCAGTTGCATTCTGTTGGAGGCTATAAAGGAACGCTATCCACAAGCACAGCTACATTATCTGATCCAGGAACACACCCTCGCCGTGGTACAGAACAATCCTCACGTCGATCACTTCGTAGTGACGGGTGCTACTGAGCAGAAAAAGCGATCGCATTTCATCACGTTATGCAATCACGTTAGACGCCAGAAATACGATGTAGTCATTGATGCTTACAGCAAGACCAGTAGTGCTTTTCTCTGTCTGCTATCTGGCGCAAAAATACGCTCTGGTTACCGCAAGCAGTATTCTTCGTTCATGTACAGCCATCCGGTGCAACGGATCAAAGCGCCTCGTTTAGGGGCGAGCCTGGCTATCGAGAATCGTATGCTCCTGCTTGATTGCCTTGACATCAAATTCACCACAAGATCTCCCTGTATTTATTTATCCGATCAAGAGACACAGGATGCCAGTACCGCACTTAGCCAGCATGGTATTGATTCCCATAAGCCCTTGTTCATGATCGGCGTTCTGGGCAGTAGTCGCGCCAAGTCATTGCCCGACACCTACATGGCAGAACTGCTAGATATGCTGCTCGAAGCTGTGCCCGAGGCGCAGCTGTTGTTCAACTATGCT
>CAZQKJ010000683.1:0-2089 GCA_964593315.1 uncultured Granulosicoccaceae bacterium | reverse complement strand
GAACTTGACTGATCGAGTGTCAGTCCGACTCCCCAGCGCGGGGTAATGTAATAATCCAGATCAATAGTAGTTTTTAGGATCGAGAAATCAAGAGATTCATTTTCGGAACGTAGGTATTCAAGTCCGAATTCTGTCGCTAATGCGCGACCGCTATCATACGCCCAGAGTTTTTTATAGCCAATGCCAGCTGTTCCGGATAGAGCGTCGCCAGACGTAAGCTGTTCGTGATTTATATTGATCCCGCCAAAAACTCGACTGGATTCCGTTAGAAGGTATGCGTAATCCGTGCTGATCCCGTAAGTTTTCTGTCCCGCAAAGTCTGTAATTTGTGCTCCAGGCCTATACAGATGAGTGCCTTTTATAAAACTTGCATCAAAACCCAGATGGTAGCCATTGAATTCATCAATGCCAATCGACTTCTCATAGAGTGTGCGTACACTGATAGATCTGACCGGGTTTAGAAAATCGCGCTCTGCGTGCGGCCCGGATGTATGCCTTAGCGGCTCCAAATAGTATGTGCCTCTGAAGTCCAGTGTTGGAGCAAAAAAGTCAGGGACTTGTACTGGCAATACTAACTGCTGCTCAAGCTTCCAGTTTGACCCTCCATCATCGTGCCCGGTAATGCTGAGCCCATTTGCTACGACGACCGTTGGTTGGCGTATCAGTATCAAAAACAGAAAGAGCCGGGACGCCTTGACAAAAATTGTACGATCGACACTCATTAATCTACTGGGTAATCTGTAGTCGCCGGAAAGTTATCTCCATTAGATCCTCAAATACAGAGCCCAATGCCGAGGTGCCTGGCGAATTAGATGCCATAAACAGCGAGATTTTTCGATCCGGAAGAATGACGGATTGCGCTCCCCAGGTTCCGACGTTTCCACCGTGGGTTAACACACGTTCGCTGCTCGATAGACTGACTCTCTCCAGTCCACTTGATTCCATAACACGCCAACCCATCGCATAGTCTGCGTTCTCAGGTGGATTATGTAAGTATTCAAAAGTGTCTGCGTTTAGGATATCTGATTCACCTGTGGGTCCATTTAGATGAAGAAACAGATACTTCACATACTCATCTTTTGAAAGATAAACCCCGCCAGCGGGTGCTCGAAGCAACAAATCCTGACGAAACGATGAAACATTCGGTGGAACAGGAATCCAGTAGTCATTCACCCGCTCACCAGTATGATCAGTCCGACGTGCATGGCCGATGGGCTGCGAGAGATCGTCACCTGGATCTGGATAACCGATGCCGTAATTACTGATTTCCAGCGGAGTAAACAAATACTGCTGCAACGAATCTTCGTAGGTAAGACCGGTAGCCTGGCCTAACATCAAACCGGCAAGGGTATATCCAATATTGCTGTACCTGAAAGACCCGCGATCCTGTGAAGGTGCTTTTTGCAAGAATCGAAGGCTATATCCCATTCGATCTATGTTGGACTTCTCAGAATCATTAGGTTCAAGTTCTCGCGCTAAACCCGAACGGTGACGCAACAGATCCGTAAGAGTTACAGAACGATAGTCCGGATGAATTTCACCGAGGTATTCAGGAAAACTATCTTCGATCGATGTATCCCAGCTTACTATTCCAAGCTCGACCAACCGCGCCGCCAAAGTTGCGGTTATACCTTTGCTTACTGATCCTACTTGCCATTGGTCAGCTTCTGTAACTTGCGTAGAGTTTGCAAGGGAGCGCCTGCCTGTTGATACGGTTTCAACGACTGCTCCGTTTTCAGTAACAATAACGGTTAACGCAGGAAGATTGTGGTTGGCCACCAGCTGCTCAACGATATTCTCGAATTCTCCATCACCAATCGTTCCCGCATCAATGGGCCTACCAGAGCTTATGCAAGCCCCCAACAATGTACACGTACAGAACAGAAAGGCCAGTCCGGACGACTTGTGTAACAGCATAAATAATATCCTTTTTTCAGAGCCTAACTAAACTGATTTGTACAAACTTACCCTGTATTTGACGCGTTACCAGAGTGTCTCACTTTTACGAACTAGCGAAAATGAATCCCTTTTTCTGTGTCAATAAGTATCAAGCGAATACGGATTCTGGTGATTGAGTCACAGGAGGAAG
>CAZQKJ010000682.1:0-2095 GCA_964593315.1 uncultured Granulosicoccaceae bacterium | reverse complement strand
CCAATACACTCAATGTTGCCTCCATCGAACTGATTGCTAATCACTACAGACACTATTTTAGTGACTCAATATGTTCAAGAATCGAGCTCACATCTGCTTCATCCGGCATACGCCAGTCACCACGAGGTGAAAGACTTACGCTCCCGACTTTAGGCCCAGAGGGTAGTGTTGTTCGCTTAAATTGATGCATATAAAAACGCTTGTAAAAAAGCTTTAACCACTTTTTTATTGTGGCTGCATCATACTTTCTGGAAAATGCTAGCTGCGCCAGCATATAGATTTTTTCAGCATCAAAACCATTGCGTAAATAATGATAGATAAAGAAATCATGTAGCTCATACGGCCCGATAATCGACTCTGTCTGCTGCGCTACCTGCCCGCCGTCTTTATTACCACCGGTAGATGGTACAAGTTCGGGTGATATAGGTGTATCCAGAATACGCAACAGCGCCTCTGCCAGTGGTTTATCAGCGCGGTGATTTGCGTACCAGCGCACCAGGTAAATCACCAGCGTTTTTGGCACACTGGCATTGACGTTATAACTCGACATTTGATCAGCATTATAAGTACACCAACCGAGTGCAAGTTCAGAGAGATCTCCGGTGCCAACTACGATGCCATCCATCTGATTAGCCAGATCAAAGAGAATCTGGGTGCGCTCACGAGCCTGGGCATTTTCAAATACTACATCGTGATCACCCGAATGAGACAGATCATTCAAATGCTGCTGGACTGATGCATCAATACGCACCTCTTGAAGCCTGGCTTCGGCACACGAGACCAACATGCGCGCACTTTCCAATGTATGGTCACTGGTAGCAGGTCCGGGTAATGTGATTGCACACAGCGCGCTGCGGTCCTTCTCAAGCAGCGCCAACGCATCAAGACACACAAGAAAAGCAAGCGTTGAATCAAGCCCTCCAGAGACGCCAATCACCAGAGTTTTTGAGTGTGATGCCATCATGCGACGGGCAAGCCCGGTGCTTTGAATTTTTAGTATCTCACTGGCACGCTCGCCAAATTCAAGTGCATCATCCGGTACAAAAGGATTGGCATCAAAGCTTCGCCGCAAGCTCGGCAATTGTATGTATTGGGGTTTGCCATTACGCCGGTAAGCAGGCGGTCTTTCACTGTTAGCAAATGTGCCGTTGCGTGTTCGATCATGACGCAACTTTTGCCAATCGTACTCACAAATAACCTCGCTGCCATCCAATGCGAATCGCTCAGACTCACTGACCAACACACCATTCTCCGCGAATAATTGATGGCCCCCAAACACAATATCTTTTGTCGATTCTGTGGGTCCGCTTGACGCATAGAGATAAGCGCAGACACCTTGTGCGCTGGCCATTCGAATCAGATCGCGCCGATAGGACGCTTTGGATACCAGCTCATTGCTGGCAGACAAATTGACAATTAACTCGGCCCCGGCTCTGACATGCCGCATCGATGGCGGTGACGGGTGCCATAAGTCCTCACATATCTCAACGGCAAAACAGGATTCACCAATTGCAAACAACTGATCGGTTGCGATGACAAACTGACCCAGCTTCGGGTGATCAACGCATTGCTCAATACCATCACCAGACGCAAACCATCGCTTGTCATAAAACTCACCGTAATTCGGGTGAGAAGTCTTTGGAACCGCACCCAGTACCTGGCCGTTTTGACAAACAAACCCGGCATTTAACAAACGACCGTCAGGTAATCTCCACGGTGCCCCGACCACCACGATGCGCTCATCTGATGCTCTGGCTATTTGCGCCAGTGCCTCTTCGCAGTCATATATCATCGACTGATTAAAAAACAGATCTTCACAGGTGTAACCCGAAACTGCCAGCTCGGGAAACAACACAAGTGACACATCGGCGTATTCATTTTTCTGCAACGCATTCAGTATGTGCGCGGCATTGCGCTTCGGGTTGCCAATGGCCACAGGGGGACCAACGGCTGCCAACCGGACAAAGCCATAATCTGCATAATTCATGGGCATATTTTAGCCTGCATTGGCGACAAGGCGCGGGTTATTACCGCAATTACCCTGCGGCTTGAACACTTTTTTCTCATCTGCCCTTTATAGCCACCTGAGCCCCTG
>CAZQKJ010000681.1:0-2097 GCA_964593315.1 uncultured Granulosicoccaceae bacterium | reverse complement strand
TGGTACTAACTGGCTGGAAAACTTATCGGAAGCATTATGAATCATCGGCTCAGCTCTCATGTTTTATCTGCAAATACTGCATCGACAGAGTTTCCACTCAACAACTTACCCTACGGTGTTTTTTCAATAGAGGACGATGATCGTCGCTGTGGAGTTGCTATCGGCGATTATGTTCTTGATGTCGCAGTGCTTGAACGACAAGCGCTGATTGACCTTGGAGATCCATTGCTTCAATCGGCCTGCTGGAATCCTGTTATGGATGCAGGGTCGGGCGTATGGAAAAAGTTGCGCCAGTGTCTGACTGAATTGCTTCAACAGGGAAGCCCGCATCAGCAACAGGTATCAAAGGCACTGGTAGCGCTGAAAGATGTCAGCTTACATATGCCTTTTGTGGTGGCGGAGTTTACAGATTTCTATGCTTGTCGCCATCATGCGAGTAATGTGGGTACGATGTTTCGCGGGCCGGAAAATGCACTACCCCCTAACTGGTTGCATATCCCGATTGGTTATAACGGTCGCGCCTCATCAGTTGTGGTGTCTGGCACTGATATTCGTCGTCCCTGGGGTCAGTTGAAAGGTGCGGATGATAACGTACCTCGCTTTGCACCCAGCGCACGCTTTGATATAGAGCTCGAGATGGGTGCCATTGTTGGAAGGTCTTCAAATGGTCCTGTTACTGTAGCCGCAGCGGATGAAATGATCTTTGGCTATGTGTTGTTAAACGACTGGTCTGCAAGAGACATACAGGCATGGGAGTATCAGCCGCTCGGTCCGTTTCAGGCCAAGGCAACTGCCACATCGATTAGTCCGTGGATTGTTAGCAAAGCGGCACTTGAACCATTCCGATGCGATACACCCGCAAGAGAGAAAGCGCTATTGCCACATCTGCAGGACTGCGGCCCCATGCTCTACGATATAGACTTATCGGTGCGCATGGCGCCCAAGGGCCAGGCTTACACAGTGATCGCCAATACCAACTACAATGAAATGTATTATTCCGCAGCGCAGCAGCTGGCTCACCACACAACATCTGGATGCCCGATGAGGGTAGGGGATTTAATCGGAACAGGTACTATCTCCGGACCCGAAAAAAGTAATCGCGGTGCATTACTGGAATTGAGCTGGGGAGGCAAAGAGCCATTTACCCTTAACGGCGGTGAAGAGCGCAGTTTTATCGAAGACCACGACACGCTTACCTTGTGTGGAGCGGCAATGGGTGATGACTATAAAATTGGCTTCGGTGACTGCATCGGGCAGGTATTACCGGCGCTAAGTGATCCATTTTCCAGCCGTTAACAGCATGTTTGTGCGATCCCATAAATACCAGTCAATGTCTCTGATTCTATAGTGTGGGTTCTGATCCCAGGGGTCTGATAGCGTTGAACGTGGTGTCGGCCCTAAAAATATCTGTTACGTTCAAGACAGCGCGGTTTGGATTAATCCGCTATAAAGGGATACCATTGAGGAGACCGTGACAGGACTGGAGGGGACATACTCGAGAAGAACGACTTGTAAAGATGACAGCCATCTCCCAGCTTGGTTTTGTAAGAGTAAATGGCCAGATCTGTCAAAGCTAGCCTGATAACACTTGATAAACCCAGTAGTGCGCATCACCATCATCACGGTAGGGTGCGTCCATGTGTTGATCGAGCAGACGAACCATGCCATTTTCAATTAGTTCGTCGTTTACCCTTTGGTATTCTGTCTCATCGTAATAAGGAACGCGGGTGCTCAATACCACCAAACCGTTTTTTCGTGTTAGTGATACCAGTTGTGTGAGTGCTTGCGGCGCTACATGTCCAAGCGTAAATGTACCGATGCATATCACAGCATCGTATTTATTCTGCAGCTGTTTTGCAACAGGTTGGTTGATATCTATTCCTGTATAAAAGGAACAGTAGTATCCGGTTTTTTTTGCTTTTGCGACCATATCCGGTGATAGATCAATGCCATCAAGCAGTGTGTAACCGAGCTTCTGTAGTGGCTCGCCGAGTAGTCCGGTGCCGCAACCGACATCGGCAATTGTCACTGAGCGAGTAGGGTTATCCTGTTCATTCAGATGTTGATCCAATAGCTTACGAATGTAGGTAGTACCAT
>CAZQKJ010000680.1:0-2121 GCA_964593315.1 uncultured Granulosicoccaceae bacterium | reverse complement strand
CAGTCAGAGTATAGGAGGGGGCTGATCGAGCGTTGTAATATTTTGCCACCAATGGGCCTCCAGGCATAGTTGCTTCCTGGCAAAGCACCAATGGATGCTACTCCGCACACAATCTGAGACTGTCATTGGAGAGCAGGGCCATAAGCCCTTTTTCTAAGGCGTATCACCGAGAGTGGTGCCTGATACCGAGCGTGGTGTTGCTGCCGATGTCGCACATCCGGATGGCTTGCCGCTTCTGTGACGCTGAGGCGGTTTACCCGTTCATGTGCCTGCGCTACATTGGGATCATGAAAACCTGTGATTTAGAAGAGACTTTGCGCGACTGGCGTCGTGACTTTCATCGGCATCCCGAGCTTGGTTTTGAAGAGCATCGTACGTCCGGGAAAATCGCGACATTGCTCAGATCTTTTGGGATTGAAGTGCATACCGGTATTGGAGAAACCGGTGTGGTTGGTGTACTGCAGCGAGGTAATGGAACCGCCAGTATCGCACTTCGCGCGGACATCGATGCATTGCCTATTCACGAGAGTAACGCTTTTGATTATCGCTCCGTGAATGAAGGCGCCATGCATGCCTGCGGTCATGACGGGCACACTACGATGCTACTGGGAGCTGCAAAATACCTTGCTGAATCGAGTGATTTTAATGGTCGGGTGGTATTTGTATTTCAGCCTAATGAAGAACACGGCTTTGGTGCAGTGGCAATGCTCGATGATGGATTGTTTCAGCAATTTCCGGTTGATGCGGTGTACGGAATGCACAATATACCGGGCATGCCGCTTGGGGAGTTTGCCACTCGAGCCGGGCCTGTAACTGCAAGTGAAAGCTTGTTTGAGATTGAGATTGTGGCGCAGGGTGGTCATGCAGCCTTACCACACATGGGAGTAGACGCAATTGTTGTGGGATCTGAAATTGTATCGGCGTTGCAGACTATTGTGTCACGCAAACTTAATCCCGGATTGAATGGCGTGGTCTCCGTAACCGAATTCAGCAGCGATGGCGCGCGCAATGTATTACCGGGTAAAGCTGTTTTAAAAGGCGACGCACGTGCATTAACACCCGAGATCAACACAGCGATCGAAGACCGTATGCGCCAGATTGTTAAAGGTGTGTGTTTGGCGCACGGCGTTGAGGGGGTAGTCAGTTACGAAACCGCCTTTCCTGCCACTATCAACAACCCCGAATGTGCTGCCAGTGCCAGCGAGGCGGCGAGGGATTTATTAGGTGCGCAGTCGGTAGATGCCAGCTGTGAGCCAAAGCTGTTTTCAGAAGACTTTGCTCACATGGCAACTGCCAGGCCGGGATGTTACGTGATGATGGGTAACGGCACCGAAGGCAGTCACTGTCGGCCGTTGCATTCAGCGGACTATGACTTCAACGACGAGCTGCTCACTATCGGGTCTTCCTATTGGGTGGCATTGGTTGAGCAAGAGCTTGGAGTCAGGGCAGGCCAACTCTGACTCTCAAGCTGGCGGTGGCGATCTTGTCACCGCCGCGCCTTTGATTCGTTTGTCGCCGACATGCAAAGGAGGTGTATGTCGCGAGCATTGCCAAATAGTTCTAATGCGGCGCTATATCGTACCTTGGCTGTAGGTTAAGCTATTGGCAATTCCCGCCTGCCGTCAGTTGACGCACCTGAAGGATACCCGCTTGAGATGACTCGCTTTTCTGCATGGAGTGTATTTCGCAACGGTCTCAGTGGCCAATCGGGCTGGACCCGTCAGTGGCGTGATCCTGCGCCCAAAAAACAATACGATATCGTGATCGTCGGCGGTGGTTTGCATGGCCTCGCAACCGCTTATTATCTTGCCAAAAATCACGGATTGAAAAATATAGCCATACTTGAGAAAGGCTGGTTGGGTGGTGGTAACGCGGGGCGCAATACTACTATTGTGCGCTCTAACTATTATCTGCCGGGCAATCGTCAGTTCTATGAGCACTCTCTGAAGCTTTGGGAAAATCTCAGCCACGATCTCAACTACAACGTGATGTTCAGTCAGCGTTCGCACATTTCGCTGCTGCACACTCCATCTGCAATGGATGGTGCGGCCAAGCGTTACAACGTGATGCGCCTGACGGGAACTCCGGATGCCGAAATATGGGATCTGGATAAGCTAAAGC
>CAZQKJ010000679.1:0-2124 GCA_964593315.1 uncultured Granulosicoccaceae bacterium | reverse complement strand
TGCCTTTTTCAATGCCTTTTTCAATGCCTTATTTTTTGATTCATTTCATTGGAGATGAACCGCATTCGCTCTTCCAGTACGACGCATGTCCCTACAAATTTCCTTCTCGGAACGGACGATGATTTAAGTCTTCAAGAAGCGCAGCTGCCCCCTCATAATCCGACATACCTATTTGGGCACCATAAATTCCGCCTAATACGCTTTCAATCAATTCATATTGATCCCATAATTTTTAGCTGGTTACTTTGTTGGTACCGGATATAAAATGTTAGCCATCCAAACGTTACCTGTTGGATTGAATACATACCACGCCTCAACTTTTGTTTATCCGTTAATTTTTTGTATAGCAAATCATCGGGACAGACATGGTAAAAGAACTGTAGGTAACACTAATCACCATCTGCACTTCTAAATAATTCCAAAACCAGTTCGACTTTATTGGTTATATTCCTTTTTACGACGCCTCAGACTTTCTGCATTGGAAAGGAAAACTAATTAGACACGAGGTGATTCCATGTAAGACATATTGTTATTACTGCTCTGGATTTGTCTTTTTTTCTGATGGCGGAGCTAGACTATCCGGCACCGGAGGCCGCCCGTGACGACCTTTACCATCGCGTTCCGCTTTTAACGCCGCAGCCTTACTTTCATCACCACCGCTTGCATGCAGCGCTAAAACATCTGCGATCTCTGTCTCTCCTCGCTCCAATGCAAACGCTAAGGCATCCATGTCATTCATCATTTCACCTGAATAACGTACCGTGGTATCTATTCCAGCTTCAATTAATAAGTGGACTATTTCTACTGAGCAACCGACTATTGCACCAAAAAGTGGGTTCACTGAAGGATCATGAGTGTCTAAACGTACCTCATAACGAAGAAAGAACTTTACATTCTCAAGAATACCACCCCTCGCAGCTGCCACAATTGGTGACTCTCCATTTTCAAACAGTTTGTCTCCTTCTTCAGGATCCACTCGAATCTCAGGAGACAGCCCAAGATCAACTAGTGTCTGCAAGGTATTCACAGTGGAGTTTCTGGCTGCGTAGTGCATCCACGAACCAAATGGTGTCAGCAACTCTATGCTACCGGGGTTACTGTCGAACAGCTCCAATAGACGCTTCGTATCGCTCTCTTTGATTGCTTTAGTGGCAATCGGAAATATTTCTTTCAAGTTCATGGCCTATCACCTTAAGTTTGCAGCTTTCTCGCCAAAGTCCCTAAGAGTCTCGATAATCTCGTCGCGCGCGCCGCCTATACTATCAATTTTCTCTAATTTGAAGACGATTTTTTCCAACCTTTCCTTAACATGTTGCCCGGTCATATTTGGCGCCCACACCAGATTCTCTTTACCATAGATAGGATCTATTCCGTGCTTGCGAAGTATTGCCTGCCCCCTTTGTACTAGTTGCTGTTGCGCTGCTCCATTTCCTACTTTGAAAAGAATATGATGCGCATGTTTAGATTTCATATCGACAGGTGCCGGACCGATAATCTTTTCTAGGTGGGTTCCATAATCAAAGTTCTTTATTGCATCAGCTGAGTAATCCATACCTTTCGTGACGCCATTCGGAGCAATCGCACCGGCTTTAATCAAAACCATTTGCTCTTCTGTTGCACTACGACGAAGGGCAACGCTTACTTTCCCCTTTACTACCCCGAGTGTTTCTTCAACCCCATCAGGCAAACCGGATGGCACACTATCGATCGCACCATGAATGCGATCAAGTATGGGCTCAACAAC
The DNA here is from genome assembly GCA_964593315.1 of uncultured Granulosicoccaceae bacterium. Taxonomy (GTDB): domain Bacteria; phylum Pseudomonadota; class Gammaproteobacteria; order Granulosicoccales; family Granulosicoccaceae. The sequence goes on along the minus strand of CAZQKJ010000679.1, from coordinate 380 downwards.
CTTAGCAAACTCGGGGTTCTTAGCAGCCATCGATATGGTGTTATCAATGGACTTCGCCCACTTACCCAGCTTACCCAATTTCGCAAGATCACCCACATAAGGCACAATACTCAGCGCCGATAGGCCAGCATCTACCCACTTACCACGAAATAAAGATATTAGAGTATTAGTTCCATCTGAGATCGGTGTTGGATCAGCAATACCTACTAAATCCAAACTCAGTTGTGCAAGATCTAGATATAACTCCTTCTCCTCTTCGCTCAAGCCCTCAGGCACTTCAATCTTCTCAACCGCCTGACGCTGAACTTTCTCTACAAATTCAACGCGAGTTTCAGCGCTTGCATTTTCCTTTATCGCACTAGCCAGACCCGCCTGGTGAT
>CAZQKJ010000678.1:0-2126 GCA_964593315.1 uncultured Granulosicoccaceae bacterium | reverse complement strand
AGATATTATCGTGCCGGTCAATACCAGCACGGAGCTTAAAATCGAACTGACAGTGAGTGATGAATCTACGATTCGTATGACGAACAACAGCAACCAGTTACTGATCCTGAGGCACGTCTATCCGGGTATTATCCACGCTGGTGCAAGAGCCTTTGATATCAACTCACTGTTTGTCAATTGTGCCTATGCGATCAGCGCCGGGAGAAGTCGTACGGTCACGATTCAGCCTACTGTCAGTACTCAAGCGGAAACTCCTTACCCGCGAGAGCTGTACCGCAACCGGCCGCAGCGGGCAGTGTCTGTGGTGGGACATGATGATAAAGGCTTGTTGGTTAATTCAACTCGTAGTTTTTTTGCCTGAACCAAAGCTGATGAATTTCTCGAGCCGGGTGCGAGCCTGTATAAGCAAAGCAGTGCCTGGTCATTGAAAGTTTGAAGCCCACACGGGTTTATCCTTGTCTATTAATACGGCTCGAATACCTTCCGCAAAATCCGGATGGCGTGCTACTTCTTCACCTGCTGCCAGCTCAAGCTGAAGGCACTTCTCCAGATCGTGAGGTTTCGCTTGCTGTAGCAAACGCCTGGTGACTGCAACTGCATAAGGTGATGCAGCGTTCAGTTTTTCTAACAACACCGCAGCATCATCATTTTGATTGCTGGCTTGTTGCAGCGTGTTAATCAGCGCCTGGTCTGAGTCCGCTGTGAACCACTGCTGGCGTTGTTTGAAGCGTTCACTAAAAGGTTGATCATCGGGTTTTATGGCAACCGCTGGCAGAACAGTTTGCAAGGCAATTCTGCCTTGTTGCTCGAGTGATTGTGTGAGTTGCTGCCATTTGGCACTGGTAACGTAGTGAGAGGCGAGGCCAATGCTCACTGCTTCCTCGCCATTCACTGGCATGCCGGTAAGTGCCAACCACAGGCCTGCGTCATACGGGAGTCTTGATAAAAAGTATGTGCCGCCTACATCGGGGAAGAACCCGATAGCGGTTTCCGGCATGGCGAGTTTGGTGGTCTCGCACACGACCATTATTTTTCCGTGTACCGTCAAGCCAAGCCCGCCACCCATGGCGACACCTGAAACCAAAGATAGGTAGGGTTTACTACACCTGCTGATGTGGAGATTCAGATCGTACTCAACTTCAAAGAACTCGCGAAAATCCTGCCACTGGTTGTTGATGGCCAGCTCTCTGGTGGCCTTCATATCACCGCCGGCACAGAACGCACGTTGGTGGGAGGAGCGCAGTATTATTACATCGACATCAGAGTCATTCTCGTATTGAATGATGGCAGCGTGTATTGCTCGAATCATGTCGAGTGTCAGTGAATTCAGTGCTTTGGGCCGGTCGAGTGTAATGTAGCCGACTTGTCCTGCCTTTTCGGTTTTTATGTGGTTCATTAGTTGATAATTTGCTTGTTTTATGCGCAGGGATTGTAAAGTAGCGTCGGGTTCTACGCTCTGGTTCTTTGCAAAGCAAAATTTCGCCCGACAGGTACTGATGGGTTTAATAAAGCTATTTGAGAAGTGGGTGTTGCACAACGCGTTAGCTTATACTCCAATAACAGTTACGCAACTGAGCAAGCATTCATGTCAAGAGCCGATGCCGCACATCATATTACTACAGCGGAGCTGGAAGCTGCGTTTGATCATCTCACCTCGGCACCAGCTGATGAGGCGACAATAGAGCAAATAGTTTTCCGGGCTGATTACGGATTGCGTGATTTTCGTGATTCAATAGAGGTGACCGTTGAATTTGGTATTCCTGATGAGCGCTGGGGTAAGAAGCCCTGGGCAAAGTTGCCGGACGGCAGTGCAGATCCACGTATTCAGGTGGCCATATTGAATCCTCGTCTGCGTGATCTTGTGTGGCGAGACCGGGTTGATACAGTCCATCCGGGAGACACCTTAACGGCAGATCTCGATTTCTCCACTGAAAATCTGCCGGCCGGTCAGCTGTTGCAGGCGGGTACCGCGATACTGAGAGCCACTGATCTTTTCAACGAAGGTTGTGCCAAGTTTAAGATGCGCTACGGTCGGGCGGCTTATGAATTTGTACGCCGACCCGAGTACGAGCATCTGCGACTGCGCGGGATGTTATGTGCGGTAGAGCAGGATGGCGTTATTCGGG
>CAZQKJ010000677.1:0-2133 GCA_964593315.1 uncultured Granulosicoccaceae bacterium | reverse complement strand
TATTTGGTGTATCGTCACTTGGGACTGCATCACTTGAAGACTTGCGCAAAGAGTATAGTAACCCACAAGTCTATCAGTTCTATTTTCATAAGGATCGTGGGCTTAACTCTGCCATGTTACAACGAGCAAGATCTGCCAACATTGAAGTCATGATGCTAACAGTTGACAGTATTACCGGCGGCAATCGCGAACGTGACTTACGCACAGGGTTTTCGATACCGATGCGGCTGAATCTAAAAGGCATTTTTGAATTTGTATCAAAGCCAATGTGGGGCCTAAATTACATCACTCATGAGAAATTCAAGCTCCCGCAATTGGATGAGCACGTCGATATGTCTGGTGGTGCTATGTCTATTGGACGTTACTTTACCGAGATGCTGGATCCGTCTATGAGCTGGGATGATGTGGAGAAAATGATCTGTGAATGGGATGGACAGTTTTGTCTTAAAGGAATTATGTCAGTGGAAGATGCGATACGTGCCGCTGATATTGGCTGCACCGGGATAATTTTGTCGAATCATGGTGGTCGCCAACTCGATGGATCGCGTACAGCATTTGATCAGCTTGAAGACATCGTCACCGCGGTTGGAGATCGACTTGACGTAATGATAGATGGTGGTATTCAACGCGGTACCCATATTCTAAAGGCATTATCACGGGGTGCCAAAGCGGTGGGTTTAGGTCGTTATTATTTATACCCGCTAGCAGCAGCAGGCCAGCCCGGAGTTCACCGTGCATTGAGTAATTTGCGTGCGGAACTAGAGCGGGATATGCGTTTAATGGGGTGCCAGTCGATCTCTGATCTATCGCAAGGTAACATTGTTTGCGATCATCGTTCGTACTAGTGTGCTGAATCAAATAGTATGGTCATATGAGGGCTTGTTATTTGTTCTGCAACAAGGCGTCAACTCTAGGGAATGGTCATTGTTTGATGAGTAAGGCCCTTTCAAGATTTGCAACGCAGTTGCAGGGCAAATGCCGAGTTCCTGGTCGAGTTCCTGGCCGAGGTCCTTAAAGGGCGGCTGATTAAAGTGCACCTGCAGTGGCTAGTACAGCCATACTCAATTGAATAGTAGACATTACTATGGAAATAAAGCACTTTAATCAGATGACTCATGTGACTACACGGCTTGTTCCAGTACACTAGGACTGGCTTTCCTCAAGCTGTTTGAAATACTCATCTGTGCGACGACGAATTTCGTCTTTGCTTAACTTTTCTATCTCCTGCGAGATTATCCAGATGTGTCCATACGGATCACATAAGCGGCCAGCGCGGTGGCCATAAAACTGATCCTCTATTGGAGATTCAAGCTTTGCGCCTGCAGTCTGTGCACGGCTGGCGGTGCCGTGGGCATCGTCAACCTGAAGATTAATTCTGACACTGGTGCCACGCAGCGATTTTGGTCCCTTATTTCCGAACTGCGGCATTTCTTCTGAAAGCATAATGGTGCTCTCACCGAACTTCAGTTCCGTATGGATGATATTGCCCTGATGATCTTCGAGACGCGGGCCTATTTCCACAAAGCCGAATGCAGCCTCGTAGAAGGTGATCGCTTCATCAGCTTTGTTGACGGTCAGGTACGGGGTGATTGTTGCGCGCTCCGTCATAGGTGCTCCGGTAGTATCAGAATTGAAACAAGAGATTCCGCTGCAGTTACCTGCAGCGTGCATTGCTGATGTTACCGGAAAAAGACCGTAATGAGCCGCGATTGCAATGATGTGATTGCAGGTCTCATGTAGAGCTATGTGTCCAGTGTGTTAGTCCAGAGCAACTTCCATTGACGTGGCCTGATGGACGAAGTGCGACGGCACTTCCAGGTCTTTGGCTATAGAGCTAATGACTTTCAACTCGGCGTTAGTGACCTTCTTGTCGGCTCTTGCTACGGTGCACAGGTCACGAACGATCTGCATTCGCTGTGCAATGGTTGCAGAGGCTTTGACCTGGTCGATACGATCTTTAAGGTCTGCTTCGAGACGCTCAAGATTTAAATCTTCACTGAATGTACGCTTGCCAAAGAATTTTTCGAATACAGCAATTTCTTTATCCGATATTTTACCGTTTGCATTGGCAACGGATAGAGCCGCTGCAAACAATAAGCGGCGCATGGCCTCGGCGTCATCAGTGCGGCCTTC
>CAZQKJ010000676.1:0-2136 GCA_964593315.1 uncultured Granulosicoccaceae bacterium | reverse complement strand
TCGTTCTTCATTGCCAAGGGAACCGAGTGCGTCTGGGAGATAACCGAGACACTTCGCAAGTTCTATTTTATTGCCTGAGTTGCTTGCGTGGCAATAATCGATCCGTTACTTGAGTCATTCAGACTTCGCCACCTGACGATCCGTAACCGGATTGTCAGCACGTCACATGCGCCTGCCTATCAGCAAGGTGGTCATCCGCGTGAACGCTACCGTTTATATCATGAAGAGAAGGCACGTGGTGGTATAGGGCTAACTATGATTGGTGGTTCAACCAATATCGCACCAGACAGTCCTTCGGTGTTTGGCCAGTTATATGCGGGCGATGACAGTATTGTTCCGTGGTTCAGGGAACTGACCGATGGGGTTCGAAGTCACGGCGCAGCGGTTATGTGTCAGATTACCCATATGGGCCGACGAACCTCGTGGGATGACGGTCACTGGTTACCTGTGTCAGGTCCTTCCGGTGTCCGGGAGCGAGCGCATCGATCGTTTGTCAAAGTGATGGAACAGGAAGACATAGATCGAATTATTAAACAGTTTGCGTTGGCCGCCCTCAGATGCCAGCAAGGTGGTTTTGATGGTATCGAGTTATTGTCACACTCGCATTTGATTGGACAGTTTCTGTCTCCGTTGGTTAATCGGCGTGATGATGATTATGGTGGCAGTCTTGATAACCGTATGCGATTTTTATTGCAGATAATCGATGCGGTCAGAGGTGCAGTTGGTGATCAGTTTATCGTCGGTGTCAGGGCGACAGGTGATGAACTGGTTGACGGTGGATTAACGGCAGAGGATTGTGTTGCTGTTGCAAAAAAATTGTCGACTACCGGTTCAATCGACTTCCTTAATATACTGGCTGGAGCGCCTTACGATGATCTTGGTCTTGCGGCCTGGGTGCCTCCGATGGGCATGCCTTCCGCACAACACTTGAGTGTTGCCGGTCGAATCCGTCAATCGGTAGACATCCCAGTGTTTCATGCCGGCGGCATTGCCGACATAGCAACGGCTCGGCATGCAGTTGCAGAAGGGCTTGTTGATATGGTGGGTATGACACGAGCGCACATTGCTGATCCCTATCTTGTTTCCAAACTACAACGGAATAAGGAACACCGGATTCGTCCCTGTGTTGGAATGGGCTACTGCGTAGATCGTGTGAATCAGGGCAAAGATGCGCTCTGTGGTCACAATGCAGCTACGGGTCGTGAAGCGACTATGCCGCATATGATTACTAAAGCTGAATCGCGAAAGAAAGTTGTTGTTTTAGGTGGTGGCCCGGGTGGACTGGAAGCCGCTCGCGTCAGTGCCGCGAGAGGTCATCATACTGTCTTGTTTGAAGCCAGTAACAAGCTTGGCGGTCAAATCAATCTTGCCTGCCGCGGTAATACCAGAAAACAGATATCGGGCGTCACAGACTGGCTGGTTCAGGAAGTCGAGGAATCAGGGGTTGATATTCGGCTTAACTGTTTTGCTGAAGCAGATGATGTGAAGTTTGAAAAACCTGATGCGGTGATTGTCGCGACAGGTGGCTGGCCTGAACCACCTGAAATGCAGGGTAGAGATCTGATCGTCTCGAGTTATGAGGTTCTGGGGGGAGAGGCGCGCGTATCAGGTGAAGTCTTGCTTTATGATGATGTTGGTGATCAACCAGCATTGGTGTGCGCAGATGTGTTGGCATCACAAAAGTGTCAGGTAAGGGTCGTTACACCGGATCGTGCAATTGCACAACAACTTGGCCCGACAAATTCCAGTGTTGTATTACGTGATCTGGCAGGGCAGGGTGTTGAGTTTGATTGTTTTCTGGAACTGGTTTCTGTTGCTGTTAAGGGTAATCGAAAAAAGGCCGTATTACGGCATGTGCTAACGGGTGTTGAGCAGGATCATATTGTAGACCATGTAGTTATTGAAAATGGTGTTGTCCCGCTCGATGTGCTTTACCATAAACTGAAGTCTGCATCAGTTAATAACGGACAGCTGAATCATCAGGCGTTAATAACCGGTACTTCGCCGTTCGAAGTTATAAATCCCGATGGTCTATATTTTCTTTGTAGAATCGGTGATGCTGTCGCAAGCCGCAATATACATGCAGCGTTATACGATGCGTTGAGGGTCTGTAAAGATCTGTAGCCTGACATACAG
>CAZQKJ010000675.1:0-2143 GCA_964593315.1 uncultured Granulosicoccaceae bacterium | reverse complement strand
ACTTTAGTGGGTTTATCACCCGCACTGGGAACCTTTATTGCCGGTGTTGTGTTGGCTAACAGTGAGTATCGTCACGAGCTTGAGTCCGACATTGATCCATTTCGTGGCTTACTACTTGGCTTGTTTTTTATGAGTGTAGGGGCCGGAATCAACTTCGCACTGTTGTTTGACAACATCGGCCTTATTGTCGCACTCACGCTGGGCATGATGGCAATTAAGATGGCTGTGCTTTTGCTGCTGAGTTATATATTCAAGCTGCGTGGAGCAGACCGATGGTTGTTCGGCTTAGGTCTGGCTCAGGCGGGTGAATTTGGTTTTGTGTTGTTGTCATTTACCGTCGCTAGTTCAGTTATTCCTGAAGCACTGGCAGAGCGCTTGTTGCTGGTTGTCGCACTGTCTATGCTGTTAACGCCTGCACTCTTTATATTCTACGAAAAAGTGATTGTGCCAAAGTTCGTTAATGATCAAGCAGCAGAGGCCGATGAGATTGAAACACCGGGTAGCGTTTTGATTGCAGGGCACGGACGATTTGGTGGAATAATTTCCCGCATGCTTAAAGGGGCAGGGTTTAACACCACCGTACTGGATTTCAGTTCGTCACAACTGGAAATGATTCGAAAATTCGGTTTTAAAGCCTATTTTGGCGACGCCACCCGGCCTGATCTTTTAGAGGCTGCAGGAATTCGCGAGGCGAAACTTCTGGTCGTCGCAATCGATGATAAACATCAGATCACAGAGCTTACCCGCTATGTACGGCACAATTATCCCAATGTGCATGTGGTTGCGCGCGCCGTTGATCGGCATCATGTTTACGAGTTATACGGCGCGGGTTGTCGCGATATTATTCGAGAAACCTTTGATAGTTCTGTACGTGCTGGTCGCTCTGCACTTGTAGCCCTTGGTCTCGGTGAAGATCAAGCGCAACGAATCGCCACCGGTTTTGTAGCAGACGACTCTACCGCAATGATCATGTTAGCAGACGCGTTTTATCCGGATATACCAAGCGCCGAAAATGCTGGATACATGAAAAAGGCCAAAGAAATAATTGCAACACAAGATGCTCTCCTTGAGCAGGGGCCAGAAGGGTTTGGCCAACTCGATGCAAAACTTAAAGAACAAGGTGAAGATCCCGCTGCTGTGGTCGAAAAATTCAGGCAAGAATCGCAAAGCTGACTTAACGGTAGTATTGATTGTCCATGTGCTACTTCAAGCTTACTGCTTCGCCTTTAAGTATTGAACCAAGTGCTTAATCAATCCATCCTTTGGTGCATTCGACGGCCACACAGCAAATACACTTATCGGGTCTATTGTCCAGTCCGGTAACACACTTTCCAATACCTTAGCCTTAAAATAAGGCTCCGCAATAAACTCTGGCAGCACGGCCAGGCCCACTCCGGTGCGGGCCAGCTGTGCTAACGCATCTGCACTGTTAGCGTTAAGTCTGCTATTCCTTTTTTGTACCGTTTGACGCTTGCGCACTTTTCGAAATTCTATTTTCTTGCCTCGCACTGGTGCTAGATCTATCCAGTCCCAATCGCTGAGTTCGTTAGGTGATTTAGGGGTTTTCTGTGTCTTCAGGTACGCACTTGATGCGACAAGACGCCTGTTAAACTGAAAAAGGTTTTGCGCTTTTAAAGAGCTGTCTTTCATATCGCCTGCTCTTATCGCGATATCAAAACCATCTGCAATGATGTCGCGACGCATTTCCGAGAAGTCTAAAGACAGATCTATATTCGGGTACTCCTGAGCAAACTCTGCAATATGGTCAATCAGTACAGACGATGTAAAAAACGCAGGTGCAGTTATACGTAACACACCAGAGTGTTGCTTAGTCTGGTTGTTGATTTCCTGAAGGCCCGCTTCGGCGGCTTCAATCATTTCATGTGCCGATTCAAGCAATCTCTCGCCATCGGGAGTGACCGACAGTTTGCGGGTTGAACGGTAGAGCAGTGCAGTGCCAAGGCTCTCTTCGAGTTGCCCTACATGATGGCTGACCACAGATGGAGATAGCTGCAGCGCCTTAGCCGCGGCGCGAAAGGAACCGTGGTCAACGGTTTTGGCGAAAATGGCAATCTGCCGCAATTCATCTAGCATGGTTAATCCGAAAAGTTCATAAAAACCGAACAGTGAAAATGGATTATAC
>CAZQKJ010000674.1:0-2153 GCA_964593315.1 uncultured Granulosicoccaceae bacterium | reverse complement strand
CTGTTTCAGGATGGGCACTAGCTAACGCATTCGCAATCTACTCGCCTGCCAGGGGTCTTTTTTTTGGATATCGAGTGGTTGCGTGGGGTCCTGGTTCAGCTGGATCCGCTACTTTTCTTTGTGCCGGTCATCTGGCTGGTGTTTGTATTATCTCTTGTATTACCGCTTGAGCGCTTTGGTCTGATACCGAGGCGAGGTATCGGTGTTCTCGGTATTGTGACTATGCCGCTGCTGCACAGTGACTTCAAACACTTAATAGCCAATACGGTGCCTCTGATCGTGCTTCTTGCTCTGTTGTTTAAAACAGAAGCGGGTGCCACTTTAGTCGCAGTGATGGCTCAGGTCGGTGGTGGTGTGTTGCTCTGGTTAGTTGGAAGGCGCGCCAATCACATTGGTGCCAGTTTGATGGTGTTTGCGCTCACAGGTTTCCATATTGCCAACGGGGTGGTGCAGGCCAACTTCTATACGATAGCGATTGCACTGGTTGTCGCATCCCTGTACGGCGGTACTTTTCTGACCAGCATCAATCCCTGGAAAAAGGGTTCATCCTGGGACGGCCATCTGTGTGGATTTTTGGCGGGCATTGGTGTGGCTGTTTTCTTCGCAAGTGATTACTATACTGCTCTCTTTGCGTGATAAATGTTGGCGGGTGATTTCTGGTCGGTTTAGGTAGAAGTGATACCTCGGATATCGAGCGGATCATTCTTGAAAACATACCACTTATGGATGTGCGTGCTCCATCGGAGTACCAGCGCGGTACCTTGTATGGTGCGCAAAACCTTCCTCTGCTGGATGACAAACAAAGAGAACTGATCGGAACAGAGTACGCTCAAAACGGCCAGCAGGCAGCCATTGAGCTTGGGCATGCTCAGGTCACAGCAGAACTTAAACAATCGTTATTGCGATCGTGGACAGAATTTACCCGCAACAACAGTGAGGGCTATCTGTTTTGCTTTCGCGGCGGGCTGCGATCCACTATTACCCAACAGTGGCTCAGCGATGCCGGTGTTATCTATCCAAAGGTGATTGGCGGCTATAAAGCCATGCGTCAATTTTTGCTGGAGCAGTTTGAGCAACTGGCGCACAGCGGCAACATGTTGGTGTTGGCAGCCCCTACCGGCAGTGGTAAGACACATCTTATTCAGAGCCTGTCGCAAAGCGTTGATATAGAAGGCATGGCTTTGCATCGTGGCAGTGCTTTTGGCAGCCTGTTTGTAGAGCAACCCTCACAGGCGAGTTGGGAAAATACCGTGGCGGCAGAATGGTTTCGAGTAGCCCGTGCGAGTGCTGCCCCGGTGATGTTTGAATCAGAGTCACACTTAATCGGTCGTATTTCGTTGCCTGCTTTTTTTCAAAATGCACTGCGCGACGCACCCGTTGTGGAACTTATTACTCCTGATTGTGATCGTATCAGACAGATTCGCGAAGACTACATAACCACCGCAATGAATGCGTTTCGAGTAGCGCACAGCGAGGATGAAAGTCTGGCCAAACTAGAGCAATTTATAAGCGATAACCTGGGGCGGATTCAAAGGCGTCTGGGTGGTGAAAAGTATCAACGCCTGGTGGCCCTGGTGCCGTCGGCGGTTAACGAGATTCGACTCAACCTGGCTACTGAGTCAATGGATGAGATTGTTCGTACTTTATTGCATGACTACTATGATCCGCTTTACGCGCACAAAATGCTCGGGCGAGAGGAGCAGGTTGTCTTTAGTGGCAGCGCTGCAGAAATTCGGGACTGGTTGAGTCGTGCCTGACGCTCTATTTTTGTGATGTTTTATGGTTGTTCTGAATATGAATAGTTTAATCGTCTACACGCAGGTGGGTTAGTTTTTGAGTGCTATTGAAAGAGATCTTGTGTTTGTTGGTGGTGGCCATACCCACGCGCTGGTGATCAAAAAACTAGGTATGAAGCCGATTGAAGGTGTCAGGCTGACACTTATTTCAGAACAAACACTGACACCTTATTCAGGTATGCTGCCGGGGTTTGTTGCTGGGCACTACAGCTACCTTGATGCCCACATAGATTTGAACCGATTGTGCCAGTGGGCGAATGTTCGGTTTATCCGCGGTACCGTGACAGCAATTGATGCAGATAAAAACACTGTTGCTATTAATTCTCAGGAGTCAATTCAATACGATCACTTAAGCAT
>CAZQKJ010000673.1:0-2158 GCA_964593315.1 uncultured Granulosicoccaceae bacterium | reverse complement strand
GCCTCTTCAGTACTTGAGAACGTGCGTGTTCTGGACTTGACTCGCGTGCGCTCTGGCCCGACTGCAGTGCGACAACTAGCCGACTGGGGTGCAGATGTTATCAGGATCGAGCAACCGGAATCGTTAGAGCCTGACGGTGCTTTGGGTGCCGCTCGTCATACTGCAGATTTTCAGAATCTGCAGCGTAACAAGCGAAGCATAACGCTTAATCTTAAAACCGATAAAGGCATGCGGCTATTCCGAAAACTTGCTGATACCGCAGATATAATCGTTGAGAATTTTCGACCCGATGTGAAAGGTCGGCTGGGTATTGATTACGCCACCTTGTCAAAGAGCAACCCGAGATTAATTTACGCGAGTATTTCCGGGTTCGGACAGACTGGCCCTTATGCAAAGCGTCCTGGTTTTGATCAGGTGGCTCAGGGTATGGGTGGACTCATGTCTATTACCGGTGTCCCGGGTGAAGGGCCGATGAGGGTGGGTATCCCGATAGCGGATTTGTGTGCCGGACACTTCTGTGCCCAGGGCATATTGCTGGCGTTGTATGAACGCGAGCGCTCCGGCAAAGGCCAGTGGCTTCACACGTCACTGTTACAGGCAATGATAGCCATGCTCGATTTTCAAGCAGCACGATACACGGTGAGTGGACAAGTAGCGGGGCAGGCGGGTAACAATCATCCGACCAGTATCCCAACCGGCGTGTTTCAAACCAAAGATGGCTATATCAATATTGCGGTTGCAGGTGAAGCAACCTGGGGCCGATTCTGCCAGTCTCTTAACAAAGAGGAGTGGCAGGATCACCCGGATTTCAACACCGCAGAACAACGTTCTACCAATAGAGATCAGTTAAACGAGCTCATCAATGAAGTCACAGTTACCAAGCAAAGCGAAGAGTGGATTAGCGCCTTTGGCGAAGCAGGTGTGCCCAGTGGTCCCATCTATTCGATAGACAAAACCTTTGACGACCCACAGGTCAAACATCTTGGTATGTGCGGCACAGTCAGTTCCGATGTGATGGGAGATATAGACCTAATTGCGCAACCGGTCGTACTTGATAGAACGCCGAGTAGCATAAAAGTAGCTCCACCCGAGCGTGGCAATGCCACCGAGGAGATACTCCTTGAGCTCGGTGTGAAAAAAGAAGAGTTCAGCAAAATGCTTAAGGAACAGATAATCTAATGTCAGAGACAAAGCTCAATCGTACAGCGCTCATTACCGGGTCGGGTCGCAACATAGGCAGATCAATCGCGGTTGAACTTGCGACCCACGGTTGCAATATTATCTTGAACGGATCATCTGACCGTAGCGCCTGCGAATCTGTTGCCAGTGAAATTGAATCCACGGGATCAAAGGTGTTGATTGCTATGGGTGATGTGGGTGTTCGAGATCAGGCGTTGGCAATTGCCGAAAACGGCATCCAGCAGTTCGGCAGCATAGATATACTGGTCAATAATGCTGCGATACGTCCGTCATTTGATTTGGTCAATGATGATGAAGCAGATTTTCACCGTATTATGGATATCAATTTTCATGCGGCATTATGGCTTACACGCGCTTGTCTGCCGGGTATGATCGATAATAACTGGGGCAGGGTTGTTAACTTTACCGGAATGAATGCGCAACAAGGCTACTCTGGTAAGTCGGCTGTGAGTGTTTCTAAACATGCATCTTGGGCGCTGACAAAATCTATTGCAAAGGAATACGGTACCCATGGTGTGACGGCTAATATCATTTCTCCGGGGACTATCGTCGGTGAGGTCAACGAGCCTGCTATTGAAAGTAAATATGCAGCGCTTGAACAACAGAATCCCGCAGGCCGATTGGGCACTCCTGCAGATATCGCAAAGATGGTTGCCTACCTTGCCAGTGACAACGCAGGCTTTGTTAACGGCCAACTCATGCAGATTAATGGAGGTGTAGTGGTTTAATATCAAATCGCAACCAGGTACTAATATTTGCCGCGTTGAACCAACGCCATGTGGTGATTTGGTTCTGCAAGAGACGCGTGGCTGTATTCAAAAGCGAATGACTATAGCTAAGCCAAAAAAACCACTCAATGTTTGCTCTTCATTGACCGTGACTCCTGCGCCAAAATTCATTCCAATGTCTCGGGTAAAGTGAAAACTTGTCGAGACTCCGAGGCCGTGAGAGATAAATC
>CAZQKJ010000672.1:0-2160 GCA_964593315.1 uncultured Granulosicoccaceae bacterium | reverse complement strand
ACCGCGTCCGGCTAACCACACTCTTGCCCTCACCTGCAATCTTCATCCTTGTGCTTTAGTTCATAGCTTTGTTATATCAGACAATACCCTGACCATTAAACCACGGCCCACTCAATATGGCGGATAGTCTGCAGGAGTGGGTTGATAAAGCCGTGCCCTTGGGGAGTGGCAGGTACTATGCCCTGCTGCACAGCGACAACGCTTTTCAGTCGCGCCAGCAAATCATTGCAACATTGATTTCAATTTTCAGCAAACTCGGTTTTCAAAGTCGCGAAATCGAGGTGGTTAAACACAAGCTTGAATGGTGGCGTTACGAACTCGAGAAAGATCACTCTCTCCACCCGGTGATGTCTGCTTTCAATGATTCAGCGCAAGTCTCCAATGCCAGAGAACGCTTACAGACACTGTTGAATGGATATGGCTCTCTCCTGGAATCCGGTAGTCCTTCCACTGACTCGGAAAATGCGCTGTTCCATCACGACACCGGTGCCACCGCTTGCCAATTGCTATGTGAGACTGATAGCGATATTCAATCCATCAGCAACGTGGGCATAGCCCTCTCACGCATGCGATGCTTCCGATACCTGCGACAGCATGTCGACAACGGGCTTTTGTGTCTGCCGATGTCATCACTTGAATCGGCAGGCATTAGCCCCGCCTGGTTGACGCCCGATAATAACAATGAGGAATTACAACAGTACCTTAGTGATACAGAACAATCACTGCTGCAGGAATTACGACATTCTTCAGACCAACTGGAACTCACGATTCTCGACTGTGAACAAGAGAAACGCAGCGTTTACAAAAGCTTGTTCATCTATCTGCAGTTACAAATCAAACTGTTGCAAGTAATATCCAGAAGCAATGAGACTGTACTCAATCAAAGCGTTCAATTCACACCAGTAAGAAATCACTGGCGTGCTTTTAGAGCGGCAGTCAGGTTTGATCGTATTGCGAATCACTAGACATTAAAGATTGCTATTATCTTTCTTTCTTTTATCTGTTAGTTTTTTTTCTTTTAAGTACTGCGCCAGGGACGCGCCATCGTCTACATCAGCAAGACTCTCAATTTTTGCCACACGGGTAGAAGCACTGACTGTTGCCAATGTATCTGACAAAGCGTTCGGGCTCGACCAACGCACACCGCGCATAAAACCGGAACTCTCAACGTGATGCGGCTTTATGCCGATGCACCAGAAGCCCCCGTCGGGAGCAGGCCCCACCACCACCTCGTGATGTAAAAGAGCAGTGAACGCCGAGTGAATATGGGAGCTTTCAAGCGTCGGAATATCACTCCCGATTATAATCCTGGCGCTATCCTCAAATTGCGAGAGCACTGACGCCATGCGAAAACCAAGATCTCCTTCTGGCTGCACGATAACGGACTCTTGTTTAAACAGATCATGATGTCTGTCCTTTTCTGAAGCGACCGCAATGTGCATCTGCCAGGGGCCACTACCGAGAGCTCCAATCAATCTTTTGAGATTGCTGCGATAAAACTGAAAAGCACGAAGGTTTCCCACATCAAGTGCGAGACGGCGCTTGCCGTTAAAGAGCCTTGGCGCTCGCGCAAAAATTATTACCTGATTACTTGCTGGCATTCGCGAATTTTGACGCAACTGCGCAATGAGAACCACCTGTCAATTGGATTAATTTTTGCCTGCTGCTGCGCACACTGAGAGATAAACGTGACTAAAGCTCGACGGTGTTTCGATTAAATTTCAAGGACTCGATAGCTTCACGGAACTCGATCCGATATTGTGGGTCAACCTCAGCAAGCAGCTGGAATACACAAACTACCTCAACTCAAGGGAAAAAACATGCGACTTCACATTTTGCCATTAACAACCCTCTGTCTGGTACTGGCCAGCCCACTCGCTTCAGCCTCCGGTGGCGGTGGCTTCGGTCAAAGTGGCTACTCCCAGAAAAAAGTTGACGAACAATATGAACTCGGTAAATCGTATTACAAGGCGGCACAAGCGGATGGCAGTCGTTTGGAATATTGCATCAAAAGCGATGATGGCTTGAAGAAGCTTTCTCGAAGATCAGTCAAACCTTTCAAAAAAGGGCTGGCTTCTACTTTCGTTGACAACCTGTACAGCTGCGCTGACCCAAGTCAGAAAATTGCCGATGCTGTCGCTGATAACCAGGGTACCGCAA
>CAZQKJ010000671.1:0-2168 GCA_964593315.1 uncultured Granulosicoccaceae bacterium | reverse complement strand
CCTAGGTAAAAAACTAGAGTCAAACATCTCAAATATTATCGGTAAGGAAAATTATATTAATGTAAGCAACCCAACTTACAGGACTACTAATTTAAGACAAGACCTAAATACAAATCCTAATTGCAAATATATTTTTGGTGTAATTTCAAAAATTGATTCCAAAGATAAATCCATTTGCCTTGTTGGTAGAAATCAAATAAAAGTCACTTTCAAAAGACAAAATTCTTTTCAGGAATATCATCACTTAATAACTGAAGGGAAACGTATTATAATTAAACTCAATGAGATTAAAGAAAAGGATGATTGTATTTCTGTTATTGCAGATGAAATAGTAGAAATTATAGAAATCAAATCGCTCATTTTACCATATAAAAAAATTGACAGTACCCTACAAAAAGATGATGTTTTAGTAGCCATTCCAGGAGGGATATCTGGTTTTCAAGCCTTCTATACCATTTTAGAAAATATCATTAGAAATTCTGCAAAACATAACTGGAAATACTTACCTGTTGAAGAAAAAATTGGAAGGAATCTAGAAGTAAAAATTGAAATAGAGGATCAAGGAGATAAAGATAAATTCATTTGTAAAATCTGGACAAATGTTTCGAATCTTGATTTTAAAGATGGAATCCCTAGATATGAAAATCACAAACTGGAAAAGGTTCAATCCCAATTTATTGATAATCCCTTATCCGATAAAATAAATGAACTTTTACAAAACGACATAATTAGGGAAGGTCGATTTAATAAAGAGAACTTAGGTATTTCTGAAATCAAGATAAACTCTGGTTACCTACAATCTTTAGATGGAGAAATCATTGATGAAAAAAATATTCAAGGTCCTGGCATCATACTAAAAGATAAACAATTCAACAATCAACTAACGGGATACGTTCGGGCAAGTCAAATTATGGAGTATGAAAAAGGGCAGATTGTGAGAAGACTTGGATATAGATTTACCTTACAAAAACCTAAAGAGCTAGTATTAGTCTCGGATACCCGATCCAATCAACTCTTCGAAACGATGGGATGGAAAAAACAAGAATTAGAAAAATATTCAATTTTCCCAATAAATAATCATCAAAGTAATACAACAATTCTTAATTATGAATACTGTATACTTTTTCAGGAAGACAATATTTCCAATCCAGACTGTCTGGCAAATTTAGTCTGTAACTTCATTAATAAATTTATTTCTATTGAGGGAGAATTAATCGTTGATAACCTGAATGATAATTCTTATCTATCTGAGTTCAATAAAATATCTGATTTAATTGAACATTACCCTTTTCGAACTTTTATTGTTCTCAACAAGAGTAACAAAATACTCGAAAGAAGAAAATTAGTTCAAATTATTCGACAGAAAAAGAATGAGTTTAAAGAATCGAAAGTTTATAAGTCATTACTCTTTTTAACAAAACGTATACGATTCATTGACGAAGAAGAAATAGTAAATTGGAAATCCGATAAAGCTAAACCTGATAAGGATTATTTTGAATGGTTAAAGTTATACATCTATCATTTATGGATTTCAATTTACGAGAATAATCAATACAATAAATATGATCTAAAAATTGAACTTACTAAAGAAAATAATCTTAAAGAAGATAAAGAGAACTTGTTCTACCCAGGATCGGTACCATACAACTTGAGAATAAATAAATCGCAAGAAAAAAATGCTGATCTACCGGGTAAGGAAAATCGACTGGAAATTCTTCGAAGAAAGAATATTCGATTTGATGTCGCAGAAAAAAATACAGAAGGTATCAGTACAAAAATTAAAACCATCAAATATAGTAGACATGAAAGTGCCATTCGGCATAAAATTCAGACAGAAGAGATAGTATTTTTAGAAAATCTTTCAGGTGAGAAAAATTCTTTCCTTTCTTTCATCAATTCTCCTATTGATGAAATAATGCGAAACAAATTTCTATTTCAACTATATGAAAACGGACATGCAAATTATTTAATCATTGATGATAGGATAGCAAAATTTTATAACAATATTGAGAGTCTGGAATATTTCTCGAATTTTATAAACAGTAATATTTTCGTCCCTCATTATTTTTGTTATCACCCTAATTCTGAAATAGATAAAGAACCAATACAATTTATTTATCCAAAGGAAGATTTAATCAATAGGTTAAATGAAAATTCCAATACTAAAT
>CAZQKJ010000670.1:0-2168 GCA_964593315.1 uncultured Granulosicoccaceae bacterium | reverse complement strand
GTGCTATAGATCTGCACTTTACTGGCTGGCAGGTTTTAGTTGTCTGCACCGTTAAAGCCAACCGCCTCAAGTGCTGCTGTGAACTGATTTATCTGACTCATCTGGCAGCCCGCTACATTGATTCGACCGTCGCCGGCCAAATACACGCCGTGATCATCGATAAGGCTTGTAACCTGTGCTGGTTGTAGTGGCAACAGAGAAAACATTCCCTGTTGACTGGCAACAAAGCCAAGTTTGCTATCAGCTTCTGCCATGGCTGTTCGCAGTGAGTTGACTCTGGCTACCATGCTATCGAGTTCTTCACGCCACATTTGTCTAAGACTACTGTCCTGCAATATGATCCGTGTAACTGCAGCGCCATGATCTGGTGGCATAGAGTAGATTTTGCGTGCAATCTGACCAAAATATGCCTGCGCACGACTGGCGATAGCAGAATCGTGCGCCGCCATATGTACCGCGCCTGTGCGCTCGCGATACAAGCCAAAATTTTTGGAACAACTACTAGCGACTAAAGCTTGAGGACAGCGGGTGGCTACCAGCCTTGTGGCCTGTAGGTCCTGTTCAAGCCCACGGCCAAGTCCGTGGTATGCCAAATCAATGATAGGTATCAACTGTCTCTGATTGATCAGTTCAACCAGTTGCTGCCATTGTTCAAATGATAAGTCCGCGCCGGTTGGATTGTGGCAGCAGCCATGCAGAAGAATAGCGTCATCCGGTGATGCAGCATCTGCAGCGTCGAGCATTGCCTCAAAATCTATTGTCTGCGTGCTGCGATTGAAGTAGGTGTAGGTTGTATTTCTGAGACCAGTGGATTCTGTGAGTGGTATATGATTTGGCCAGGTGGGTGTGCCTATAATCAAAGTGCCGTTCGGATGTGCTGTTTTGTAGAGTTCGGCTGCAAGTCTCAGTGCGCCGCTGCCACCGGGGGTTTGCGCTCCCATGGCCGTGGTATCGCAGCCTTCAAAGAGCAAATCTCCTATAGCCTCTACAAACTCAATATCGCCAGTCAAACCCAGATAGCTTTTGGAGTCCTGGTTGTTCTGTAGCCGGTACTCAGCTTCTTTTACAGCATTCATAATCGGGGTGTTGGCACTATCATCTCTATAGACACCCACTCCAAGATCAATCTTGTTTGCACGGGTGTCAGCTCGATAACGGCTGATCAACTGTAGCAATGGATCAGGTTGCGGTTCAGGCAATTCGAACGTAGGCATACTATTTTACTCTCCGCATTGCTCGCACTGTTATATGAGCACCAGAGGGGAATAACCCTCTTATGGTCTTGAAACAGATAGATTGGCTTGACCAGGATTGTTAAGTGAATCAATAGTGCTGCTGGTGTACCAGTGTGACAAAGCAGCGCTGCATATTACTATGGTTACAATCGATGAAAATAACACAATCAGAGGCAGGTCGAATACGACAATCAAAATGTAATTGACAATAGCTGGCAGTATCAGCTGTCTTGCAAGCCCCAGATACATAGGGAACAGTGGTCTTTTAATCGCCTGCATGGTTGCAACACTTACAAATAAAACAACGTAGGCAAAGAAGGCCAGTGCGTCTATTCGCAGGTAGGTGGTGCCGGTTTCTATCATGTCTTTGTTGGTCGAGAAAAAACCCAGTAGGATCGGTGACAGAAATACCATAACGGGAATTGACGCTACCGCAATCCAAAACCCGGCCCATAGAGATTTTTTGTAGGTTTCTCGAATTCGATCGGGTTTGTTAGCACCGAAGTTCTGGCCTGCCATAGCCATGACAGCGGTGTTGAGTCCCAGAGCGGGTAGTAACAATATCTGCTCCAGCCGTAGGCCAACCGAGTAGCCTGCTACCTGCTGGCTGCCGAAGCGCCCGATAAACGTCATTGTGATGAAGCCACCCAGAATGATCGTTAGCATGTTAAAACTCGCCGGTAAAATCTGACGCAATAAATCTCGCCAGTGGCTTAAGTCAAAAGCGGGTTTTGCCCATCTGCCAAGTTTGCGTTTGAGAACACTGTACAAATACAATGCCGATGCAAGCTTGATGATTACTGTGGCCAGTGCCAGGCCTTCTACCCCGAAGCCGAGTGTAAAAATAAAAATTGGATTTAAAACAAGATTGGCAAGTAGACCGACAGCGAGTGCATTGCGGTTGGATTTTGTATCACCCAGTGCCATCAGTGC
>CAZQKJ010000669.1:0-2171 GCA_964593315.1 uncultured Granulosicoccaceae bacterium | reverse complement strand
GCACTTTGTTTTTGGTGGAGGCATTAAAGGAAACTTTCACGGCCAGGCACCAGATTTAGGTCAGTTAAAAAATGGCGATCTGCAATATACGATGGACTATCGCGCGCTATACAGCAGTGTATTGTCAGATTGGCTCAAACTGCCAAGTAACAATTTCAGCACCTACCAAAATGACGCCTTAAAGGATCTGTTCGGTTAAAGAACCAGGTTAATACCACTACCTAAATATTGCCGATTCTGCAGCCGTAACCTGGCTGGTCACTACAACCCGTGCGTGCGACTATAACCGTTTGCAGGTGGAGGAACCCAACCATCAAGCGTGCCTTCAGCAGGCTGATACACCTCTACTGTTAGCGGAAAACATTGTGTCAGGTCATCGGAATGGGAACTCCCACAATTACCACCAGGGCAAGCTGACAGAGCCCCCAATAAATCGATCTCGGCAAAAAACTCTATATAGTCACCGGCACGTGCCGGTGTCGCCTTCATGAAATACTGGTGGGTATCGTGAGTGAAACCGGTACACATGAAAACGTTTAGCACATCGTGAATGTGCATCTCGGCAACTTTTGGATCCAGATTTTGGTGCGCAGCAATAGCGCGCGTCAGGTTTGAATGACAACAGTAGTGATAGTCCACCTGATTCAACATAAAGTTTGTGTAAGGATCGCAGCGTGTACCAATGACGTCATGAACCGAAGCGCCATCGGTGTCAAAGCCGTACCAACCGAGGCTGTCATCGGTGATGGTCGCTATCGGTCGCAAACCTGGCATGGTACTCCACAGCCTGTCACCGGTACTGACATGACTTGCATGAAGCTGCCGGGTTTTACCACTAAAAAATCGTTCTGATAAATCGTGCAGATTCCACAAATTAAGATCACCTACCTGATGACCTTCGGGGCAGACAATTCTAAAAAACTGACCCGCCCTAACCTCGAACACACTGGCATCACGAGGCGCTACAGTGATCTCGGACACTCGCGACATGGATGCCTGAGCCGGTGCGTATAACGATTCTTCAAAGGCTGGCAAGAGATCACTGCGATAACAAATGACCGGCGCTGCGGCACGCCGCTGGTCCGCATCATCAGGTGCAGTGCTACTCACGGTTTATACCACGGCACTGTATAGATTCTATGCGCTCAGGAACGCGTGTCACTGTGAATCGCAGGCTTTATCACTGCATTATTGACTTTTCTACTGCCGAGCTTATTAAGCCAGTCATATTTGTGATAAATTCTGCGCACAAGGTTGCCCGGTGTTTTGGCTTGCCGATAATCCGGCACATAGAGCACGTTGATAGCAGACTTGTGAAAAGGCATTTCTTTTATGCGCCAGGGATAACTGAAACCAAATTCCTCACGCTGCTTTGGAGCATGCAGAGAATTAAGGTACATATCACTGAATTTTGTCTGCACCAGGACCAGCTTGTTAAAGCCCACCATAATGGCCTGAAAGTCTGCACGACGATCAAGAAATCGCACTAAAGCCTCTGTCACACCTGGCCA
Source organism: uncultured Granulosicoccaceae bacterium (assembly GCA_964593315.1). GTDB lineage: Bacteria > Pseudomonadota > Gammaproteobacteria > Granulosicoccales > Granulosicoccaceae. The sequence goes on along the minus strand of CAZQKJ010000669.1, from coordinate 660 downwards.
CTCAGAGCGAAAAGGATCATCGAGAATGATGACTCCGCTATCCACAGTACAGTCAGCAGCCAACAACAGATCAGCAAGGGCTTCATCGGGGTTATGTCCGCCATCAACATGGAAGATACGATAAGTCTTACCAATTTCAGTAGCGGTCAGGCGCATGGAATTTTTTTGAAAGACAGTGACATTCAACCCCTCTTGGCGGAGTGGACTGAGGTTGGATTTGAACGCATCAAAATCACCACTGCCAGAGTTAGAGATATTGCCATCCTGCATGCCGAACAGATCACAGACAGACAGCTTTTCCTGCTCTTTATCTACCAACGCACCCAACAACACAGCGCTTTTTCCATGGTGACACCCAATCTCGAAGCAATCGCCTCTGACACTGTGATGTTTCTGAATTTCATCAAGCCACGCAAACAACAAAGCGGCCTCTTTTGAAAACCAACCGGGTATTGCTCTGGACTGTTTGAAAATGCGTTTAGCTTGCGACGGGTTCATGTGGTACGACAACTCCTGGCGTGCCGGCGTTTTAAATATAGCGAGTGTTTGAGGCGCAATGAAGAAAGCGCGTCACTCGAACCGAAAACAACCTGCCCGGCTCTGGAAGCGTTTTGCGGACTCTAACACAGTAAACGTACGCCTAAAGGCGAGAGCTTCGCG
>CAZQKJ010000668.1:0-2171 GCA_964593315.1 uncultured Granulosicoccaceae bacterium | reverse complement strand
ACATTAAGCTTTGCCGCTGCAGATGCCACACTAGCACTGGGTGGCCCTGGCGGTGACAATGACGCATTGGCTGGTGGTGTAACAGGTGAGGTTTGTCTTACTGATGCAATCCCTGACGTAGTAGACGTAGACGCAGCCTTTGTAGCCATTCCGCCAGCTGTACCACCAGCAGACTATGCAATCTGTGGTACTAGCTGGATAGACCGCGACGGCAACGGTGTTTTTGACGGTACAGATACTACTCGATCAGATGTTGTAACCAAACTGTTTGATGCAAACGGTACCCGTATTACACGTGTAGTCACTAATGGTAATGGTAACTACGCGTTCCGTGACCTGCCTGCTGGCGACTACCGAGTTGTATTCCACGCGCCAGATGGAACTGAACCGACTATTGCTTCGGGACAGCCGGTTGCAGGTGGAAGCGTTATTGATGAAAACAACATGACGGCATTCATCAGTGTGCCAGCCGACCGTAACACCCCTGAAGGTGTGGCGTGTACTGTGCGCTACGTGAACGCTGGATACATCGAATTGCCAGTGGCATTAGATCCTACTGTTGCTGAAGATGACAGCATTGCTGCTGATGTAGGTGTTGACTTTGTTATCGATTTTCTCGCTAACGATGCACCTTGTGATGGCAGTGTGGTTGAAATAGACCTGCTGGGTCACAATGTACCTGGACAAGTTATGTTGAACGCTCAGCAGCAGTTTGTAGTGAGCAACACGACAGCGTTCGGTACCTACTCAATTGAATATGGTATTCGTGGCGCATGTGGTTCATACGATACTGCGACTATTCTGGTTGAGCTTGCGGAAGTCATTCCACCAGCGCCTCCAGAAGCACCGGATGCACCGGTTTGTCGTGCTGAGACTGGTGGTGCGGCTCATGGTGGTGTAGATGTATTCCATCCTGAAGAGTTTGGTTTTGCCACACAATACAACTGGTACGATCGCAACAGAGAACTGCTTGGTTCAACTCTCTCTGCTAACCCTTCTATCAAGGTATTCATTCAGGAGCCAACCAGTAATCTGAGACGCCCTTATCTTGGTAACTGGGAAATCGAGTGGAATGGTCTTGACAATAACATTGATCAAGTCGCTGCGTTCTATGCTACAGCGGTTGAGAACGGTGTAGAGTCAGAGTTCAGCTTGTGCGTACGCACACTGGTTTCACCGATCGCGCTTGATCTTGATAACAAAGGTCGTATCGAAAGAGTGGCAGGAGCCTACGATGTAGACGTCGATGGTGACGGTATTAAAGAGGCGCTGGGTGAGTGGTTTGCACCATCAGCCGGTATCCTGGTGACGGCTGATGCAGAAGGCCAAATCAATGGTAGTCATCTTTTCGGTAATAGCGGTGATCATACCGACGGTTATGAAGCGTTGTCTGTACTTGATATCAACCATGATGGTCAACTGACTGGCGTTGAGCTTAAGACTCTTGCTATTTGGCATGATCTTAACAGCGATACCATAGTAGATGCTGGTGAGCTTTCACAACTTACTGATCACCAGATTACTGCACTCTCGCTTCAGCACCACAAGTATATGTCTCGTGCAACCAAAGCAGACGGGAAATCCGTACTGATGGAAGATGTTTGGTTCCCTATGGCGCCGCTCGCGAGCCGTTAGTCTCTAGACAGAAAAAATCACCGGGGCACATAGCCCCGGTTCTGAAAACGAATGTACAGTTAAGGTTTTATACTATGAATGATTTTTTAAGAAAGAAGGCAGCCATCGTTGCTGCTAGTAGCGTGCTGGTACTGGTCAGTGCCTGTGGTGGTGGCTCTTCCGGTGGCGACAGTTCCAACAATGGAGCTGATTCAGCTAATGTCGTCAGTAATCCAATTGTTGATAACGTGTTTGTTTTTCCTGAAGTTGCTGCGGCCAATGGTGCACTTACCGCGATACCCACTGGCCCGGTGCCAGAGTTCTCTGCAAGAAGAACAGTGCAAGCAGGGTCTGGCAGCGTAGTTGGCTATGGTGATCCTGTAGTACTGTCGTACAACATGTACAGCTGGACTACGGGTGAGCTGGTTGAATCTACATCAAGTTTTGATGAGCCAGTTACCGTGCGCGCAGGTGTCGCAGACGGCATTCCTGACTACTTAAGCAATTCCCTGCTGGGCAGAAATATCGGTGACAAGATACAGATCATTTTTGAGCCA
>CAZQKJ010000667.1:0-2176 GCA_964593315.1 uncultured Granulosicoccaceae bacterium | reverse complement strand
GGCTTACCCGCGTCAAATTATGGAAGTACGCGAAATGGTTAACGACACATTGGGGGGTCGAGACCTCGGCATTCCCTATTGCACCCTGTGCGGCGCTGCTCAAGCCTATTTTACCGACCAATTGCCTGCAGGAATTGAACGGCCGGTGCTGCGTACATCGGGGTTGTTGATTCGGTCGAACAAAGTCATGTACGACATCACCTCACATTCTATCTTCGATACTTTTACAGGCAAAGCCGTTACCGGACCGCTGGCAGTCATTGGGTTGCAACTTGAACAGACCACTGTAATCACCACCACCTGGAGGGACTGGAAATCGACCTACCCAAATTCAACGGTTCTGGTCGAAGCACTCGCACTTGGCCGAAACTTTGATTTCCGTAACGGGCGAGATGCGGATGGCCCGATATTCCCGATCGGGGACGTCGACCTGCGATTGCCAGTTCATGAAGATATCATCGGTGCAATCACAAGCTCGGGCAAACCGGTTGCATTCCCTAGAGCTACCGCGTTGCTGGCACTGCAGGATGGATATCAGATCACATTTGAAAATGTGCGTTTAATACTCGATGCGGGTGGTATTAAAACAATTAATCTTGATGGAACCGATATCGCAAGCCATCAGGCTTTCTGGTTTGCCTGGGCCCAATTCTACCCTGAGACTGAACTTTGGTTGGAATAAGGGATTCGCGAAGCGGCTTGCATTCTACATTTGCCACTTACAAACAAGCTACTTTACATCAGCCCGCTTACCCTACAAGCTGCACCTCCACCCAGTAGTTAGAATAGAGTTCTGATAAGACCAACCCTTCCCACACACAATGCCCTCTAAGTGAACCGATATGTGCTCACTATCTACATTTTTTTACGCGGAAAACGTATGGTGATCAATAGATACCTGCCACTGTTCACCACCATAATAGTAGGCGCAAGTGGTGCACTTCTGGCAACTTTGATTCAAGCGCCTATCCCGTGGTTGTTGGGAAGTTTGTTGTTTACCGCACTGGCCACAGGCAGTGGTATATCACTAAAAAAAATTCCAGTGCGGATTGAAAAATGGATGCGAGTACTGATTGGTGTTGCACTAGGCCCTTCGGTCGCAGACAGCCTTGGCGGCATTGGAGCTTCTACAATAGTCGCAGCTTCAGGATCCCTGGGATCTGTTGTGCTATTTGTGGGTACGGGTTATCTATTTTTCCAACAATGGCTGAAAATGTCACGCGGCGAGGCATTTCTTTCTGCACTGCCAGGTGGGCTGTCTTTTATGATGGCATTGGCAGATAAACTTAAACTGGCTGACAAATCCAGTAGACCACGCATAGCCCTGATTCACACAGTCAGAGTAGTGTCACTGGTATTGTTTGTGTCTTTTGTTGCGATCCTACTGGGAACAGACTTAGAGAAAGGTTCGTTCATAGAATGGTTTCACTTTAAGGTAAGCATTCAATGGATTACGTTACTATTAGTGATAACACTCAGCTTCTGGCTTGCAGAAAAACTCTCTATTGCCGGAAGCCATGTAACTCTTCCGCTGGTTTTATCTAGTGCAGCATATGCCAGCGGCTTAATTTCGGTACCAATGCCACAGCTGATCATTACCGTAGCAATGCTTGTATTCGGTTGCATTCTCGGTTGCGAGCTGGGAAACGGCCCTCGGAAAGAGTACCCAAAACTCGCCGCAGCATCGCTTGTAATGACTGCAGCAGCATTCGTGCTTAGCGCACTGATAGCACTTATCTTTGGTAAAACCACTGGCTTTGGTTTTTTAACTTTGTTTCTGGCACTGGCACCGGGTGGCATTGCGGAAGTTTCTCTCATCGCATTAGCGCTCGGCCTCGATGTTGGCGTGATAGCAATGATACATCTGTTTCGATTCCTGTTTATTATGGCAATCGGCCCGACAGGTTTATATTTGATTGACAAAAAAGCATGAATCACCAGATCTGATCCCTCGCAGTCCTCTCAACCTACGTTAACAACCGCGCCGATGATCATCCCGCCTGATCGCCGAACTATCGCTGCCACACCGCTGAGATGACTGAAAACAGTGCTGTACACGACAATAACTCGCCATAAATTGCTTCTGTTTACGTTAGTTTACTTAAAAAGCCCAACATAGCATGGCTTAGCACTCAGTATGTATGCATGTTGTTACATGAGTTTCTACCTGAAACTC
>CAZQKJ010000666.1:0-2184 GCA_964593315.1 uncultured Granulosicoccaceae bacterium | reverse complement strand
CCTGATACCCGTTGTACCACTTTGAGTACTGCTGTTTCGCTTTAATGTGCGTCGGGTGGGTTGAAAATTCTTTTATACATTTTTCGTCACGCCAGTAGTATGTGGAATTAAACAATTTTCCATCTTGCGACTGCCAGGTTTCCTTACCCATAAACCCTGATAGCGATTCAGCAAATTGTTCGATCTCAGCATCGAGCTGATAGAACTCATCATCGTAGTGTCCGGGTTCAAATATAAAGGCTATTGAATACATAAGTTTTTACTCTATCGCGTTACGATCAAAGCGACAAAATTCGTTTGCCACTAAAGACTTGCCAGCATGCGCGAGTGAGCTTGAGGACACAGCAATCACTCTCTTCGTCAATTGCCTCATCCGCCATCCAGATATCTATCGCGCGGAGATTCGGTTCAACCTCACCCCGGCAATCAATGGCTCTCTGGCTGGCACAATGAACTGCCGACACCAATAGCAACACCTGCTAATTCTGCGATAAAAAACTCCGTGCCATCGTTACGTGGCGCCAGCTCTTCTTCCCAACCGACGTCAAAAAAACTGGTACCACTGGTGCTAACAATGGCCTGCGCATGCAGCCTGCTATCCCGGACGCAGCGCACCTGGGCATCCAAAACGGCCGCGCTGCGGACCGTCCGCTGTGGTTCGGTCACTCGAGTTCCACAGTCACCGACCATACACGGAAATGGCTAATTGAGAGAGTAAGCTGTGCCAAACGACGCTGAGTAGTCATTGTATTCGCCAGTCAAGCATTTACCGGATAAACTCGGGGTGCAAGTAATATTATCACTACAAAGCGGCGACTAAACCAATGAGCACAGACAGTTCGATCTTAACAACACTTAAAGATGGTGTTTTGTCTGTCACACTCAATCGTCCGGATAAACTCAACTCTTTTAACGCTACCATGAGTGAAGCGTTCCATGCATCCATAGTGCGCGCCGATACAGACCCGGATGTACGCGCCATTCTACTTACTGGAGCCGGACGCGCATTCTGTGCCGGTCAAGATCTGGGGGATCGCGACCCTCGAAAAATGACCGAAGCCCCCGATCTCGGTCATACCATTGAAACCTGTTACAACCCGGTTTTAAGACGCATACGTGCAATGCAAAAGCCAGTGGTTTGCGCGGTCAATGGTGTAGCTGCCGGTGCCGGCGCCAACATAGCGATTGCCTGCGATATCGTGCTGGCTGCAAAATCCGCAAAATTCATTCAGGCATTTTCCAAGATAGGTCTTATTCCTGATTCTGGCGGCACCTGGTCTCTGCCACGTCTGATAGGTGAAGCCAGAGCCAAGGCATTGTGCCTCACAGCTGAACCACTGGATGCTGAGACAGCACAACAGTGGGGTTTAATCTGGCGTGCTGTGGAAGACGACTCACTGATGTCTGAAAGTCATGCGCTGGTAGCAAAGCTCGCAACCGGCCCGACACTCGGACTTGGCAAAATCAAACAGGCTATCCAGAGCGCCGCTACCCAATCATTTGACGCGCAACTCGATCTTGAGCGCGACTTACAACGTCAGGCCGGACGGACAGAAGACTATGCAGAAGGTGTCACTGCATTCCTTGAAAAACGTACACCGGAATTTAAGGGCAAGTAATGACCGCTGATCCACAGTCAATCGCCGAAGCCTGCGCAGAGGTGCTATGGAAAAACGACTGCGCATCACAAAAGCTCGGTATCACCATCATAGGCATAGCGCCCGGCAGCGCAACACTGACTATGACAGTTACCAAAGACATGACTAATGGCCACGGCACCTGCCATGGCGGGTATCTTTTCACGCTTGCAGACTCCGCTTTTGCATTCGCCTGCAATACCTACGACCAGTGTTGTGTTGCACAACACTGCAGCATCAGCTACCTAACACCGGGCTATATAGGAGACAAACTTACTGCAACCGCCACAGAAGTATCAAGGCGCGGCAGAAGCGGTATATACGACATACGCATTAACAATCAGAAGAAGGAGACCATAGCTGAATTCCGCGGACACTCACGCACCATCAAAGGTACACTGCTCTCAGTTGAGAATACGTAGAGGATAACACATTGGAAGATCTGCAACCAAAGCCCGGGGAGCTGTCCGCAATTGAAACTGCGTCCCAGGATGAGCTAACAGCGCTACAGCTTAAGCGTCTGAAAAAGACACTGAATCACGCGTAT
>CAZQKJ010000665.1:0-2196 GCA_964593315.1 uncultured Granulosicoccaceae bacterium | reverse complement strand
TCGCAAGTTCAAGACGGCAGATACAAGACGACGAGGCACTAATAGCTCTTCTGGAGAAAACATGAAAAAACTACTTAAATATGCAGCGGGTCTGGCTGCTGCAGCGGCGATGTCCACTGCGTCTCCCGCGTTTGCGGAATGTGGAGACGTTTCCATCACAGAGATGAACTGGGCATCTTCACAGATTATCACCGAAGTATCCAAGTTCCTTATGGAGCAGGGCTATGGCTGCAAGGTTGAAAAAGTACCCTCAGCAACAACGACGTCAGTTGCCTCACTGGCAGAAAACGGTGAGCCGGATATCGTTACAGAGTTGTGGTTGAACTCAACGGGTGACGTTTATGAAGGGCTTGAAGCAGATGGCAAGGTAAAGCGCCTGGCTGAAGTTTTTAACCCCGGTGGTGTTGAAGGCTGGTGGATTCCTGCCTATCTTGCAGAGTCCAACCCGGAACTTCTAACAATAGAAGGCGTCATGGAAAACCCTGATCTGGTCGGTGGCACGTTCAATAACTGTCCTGACGGATGGGGATGCCGTATCGTGAACGACAATCTTATTACGGCACTGGGACTGCGTGACTCGATGGAAGTCTTTGACCATGGCTCTGGTGAAACACTCGGTACTTCTATTGCTGCGGCTTACGAAGACAAAAAACCATGGTTCGGTTATTACTGGGCACCTACAGCTGTACTGGGTAAATATCCAATGGTACAGGTCAAGATTGGTGACATAGACACCGAAGTGCATACAGCCAATGCCAACAAGGACAATGACAGCCCGGGTATTTCTGACTTCCCACCAGCACCGGTATTGACGGTTGCAACCGATGCACTGGCAGAGCGCGAACCTGGCGTCGCTGAACTGATGAGCGCTATCAGTTTCGATATCGACATCCTTAACAGCACGCTGGCGTGGCAGGATGACAACAGCGCATCTGCAGAAGAAGCGGCAGTGCACTTTCTGAGCAACCACTCCGATGTCTGGTCTGCGTGGGTCAGCGATGAGGCACGTGAGAAACTTTCTGCACTAATCAAGTAGGCAATACCACTTGAAATAGTGTTGAACAGTACTTGTCGGGCGCACATCGTGCGCCCGATTGTTGTTTTGAATCGGTTTTAAAAAGTTATCCCCTTTTACTGAAAGTTAAGTCTAAGTACTGCAATTATCCTGCAGTTTGAGCATCTGCGGCGGACACATCTGATGGCATATTACGATTCCTTTTTTGATCGCGTTGGTCTGCGGGACTGGTGTGATGCCGGCAAGTCTGGTGATGGTGGTCCGGTCTCAATGGCTGATCTTCTCGCTAAAGCCGGAGTCAAAAAAGAAGAGTCTGCTTTTGATATTCCCTTCCCGTCTTTGGATGAACTGCACAAAGCATGTGCCTCAATCGGTCAATCGCGAGATGTCACCAAAGGTGTCGAGAACGGATTTTTGGCCATCAAAGATGCACTGCGTTTTGTGCTTGACCCTATCACTCAGCCGTTGAGCTGGCTGCTTGAATTTACGTTGTCCACTGTCGAAGCGACACCATGGTGGATCATGTTTCCAATATTGGCGCTGGTGGTATACCTCGCCTCCAAGTCGTGGAAGCTTATCGTGTTTGTGATGGCCTGCCTCGGCTTTCTGGCGTTTGTTGACCACTATGACCATGCCATGCAAACCTTGGCTGTTATTTATGTTTGCGCCATACTGTGTGTGCTGCTGGGCGTACCAATCGGCATTGCCATGTCACGCAGTGACCGAATGCAGCGCATGGTTATCCCGGTGCTCGACATGTTGCAAACGCTACCACCGTTTGTGTATCTGATACCGCTTATATTTTTATTCTCGATTACCGAACCCAAACTCTATGGCGTGGCAATTATCTTATATGCCATTGTACCAGTTATCAGACTTACCGATCTGGGTATCAGACTGGTTGATGAAGATGTGATCGAGGCATCTAATTCGTTTGGCATGACCAATCGACAAAAGTTGTTCGGTGTGCAAATACCACTTGCGCTGCCCAACATTATGGCCGGTATCAATCAAACCATTATGATGAGTCTTTCTATGGTCGTGATTGCATCGCTGGTATCTGCACCAGGCCTGGGTGTGTTGGTACTACGCGGCATTAGAAACCTTGAACTGGGTGTAGGGCTGGTTTCCGGTTTCGGCATTGTGCTACTCGCAATAATTCTTGACCGCGTAACCAAAGC
>CAZQKJ010000664.1:0-2198 GCA_964593315.1 uncultured Granulosicoccaceae bacterium | reverse complement strand
GTTCAATTGGATGACAGTGACTTGGGTCGTCGGAACTATGACAATACCCAAACCTTGGAAGGACAATATCCGTATATTTCTTGTTATCCTTTATTATCTCAAAAATTTCCTCTCCAGTTGATGAATCATCTCCATCAAAATCAAAGATAGAAACATCTCTTTTTTTAGATCGGCGAGTAATGATGGTTTCAGTTGTGTATTCCATATTGGATTCCACAAGGTTATTCAAACAATGTTGCGGAATTAACAATGTTTTTACATTATCTGGATCTTCTCCCTCCTGATGTAAAACCACAATTTTATCTTCCAGATACTGATAAGCCTCGTTAACATCAGGGGTTTGAGGTGAGATAGGATGACAACCTTCTCGATATTCAGAAATCAATTCTACAATCACACAATCACTCCCAAATAAATCAGAAAAGTATCGATTCGAATAACGACAATAATATTTAAATTCCTTCGCCTCCTGACAAATAATGATCCCTGCAGAAGTCACCCCCATTCCTTCAGTAACACTAATGTTACAATGATGATCCATAAAAACATCAAATCCACATATGATACCTATTCCAGTCAGGTGAATATCATCACAACCACAATTTTTTCCCTCGGGGTTGGTATAAGTAGAAGTTCCAACTTTTGTTTTCATATTTCTAATTTGCATTGTATGATTTCGTTACCTCTAGTGTCTTCTTTGCAACACTCCAAGGAATTAACCACTGTTATCAAAGCATTTTTACTCTCTTGAAGATCACGTGGATCTTGGTCTTCTTTAGCCATATCATGAAGCCAATTCAAATAAGCATGTTCAAAATCCTGCATCTCGTTCGGATTTAAATAACAAAATCGAACTACAATATGAGCAGGTGTTTCTTTCAAAAAGACTTGTTCAAACAAATGTCTGTTTGTATAATCTTCAAATACTTCCAACCAAGATGGTAATATTACTGTAATCCAAAAGGAATAGGGATCTTTGGTTGGACATCCTTTAAAATATTCAAATGGGTCAAGAAATTTTTCTGCATTATTCTTAGGTCTAAGAAGAATGTGTTCTAGTACATGAAAGCCAAGACTTTGACAGTCATTTGGAAAAGCCAAATTATGGATACGCAACTTTAGCAACTCTATGGCATCCTCTTCTAGTGACTCAGAATGAGCTATTACTTTACCATGTTGATTCTTTAATAATAGTTTGAAAAATATTCCTTCCTCTACCACTTCAAATCTCCCTGCTCCTCTGATTGCCTCCATAATTTCCATTCTTTCACTATCTTCATTCATTAACAATGGAAATACATTTAATCCTCGCAATAGTATTTCATTTGGATTACCTTTTGGGATGACTGCATACTCGTAGCAATTATTAGGAATGTCTTTAATTTTGATAACCTCATATTGAGGCTTACAGGTTAAAGTTTTTCTTTGAAAATCTGGAAGACATAACAATTTACTGACACGTTTCTTCACTCCAGCTACATTTTCCGAATTCCAATAGTCAGGTTTCCCTGTATAATTAAAAGCACATCCTCTCTCCCTAGAAATCTCAGGGATACATTTTAAAAAATCAGCTTTGCATGCAAGAGACCAATCTTTAGATTGCTCTTTTGAAGGTTTTACAACTGACTTTGATTTAAATACTTGAACAATTTGATCATCAAAATATTCTCCAAAACGAGCAATCAAATGGTTTAGGATAGCTCTCTTCTTTTTCCTTCTATCAGTTGGACTTTCTGTAATTTCTAATAGCTTTTTTCGATACAGTTCAACATCCTTGAACAATTTTAAATCATCAAGAAAGGGAATATGGTCTTGTGTAAGTGGAGTTGAAAAATTAGTAGAACCATTTCCTGATTGATCAACAGATAGCAAGTTTCGAACTTGACCCAATTGAGTCAAATAATCTATCATGATCTGATCAAAAATAGTGAGATAAGCCTTTAATTGTTTAATCTGAGCACGTTCTTGATTGGAGGCAGTTGTGGGAACTCCTTCCTCTCCAACATGATATACACGTGGGAATTCTTTTTGAATAGAATAATACTTATCTAAGTTCCGATAGGTTCCTTTAGGGATATCTAGTTCATTTTTATAACCTTTAAACAATGGCTGATTAAGGTGATGTAATAATTCCAATTTTTCTTTTACATCTTGAGCGTCAATTGCTACTGGTACATTATTTTTATAATAATAAAAAT
>CAZQKJ010000663.1:0-2199 GCA_964593315.1 uncultured Granulosicoccaceae bacterium | reverse complement strand
TCGCTACACTGGCTACATCTATTGTTCCATCACTGTCAACATCATTCGCAAGTACATTAATAGTAATAGAGTCGCCTATGGCTACTGAATTTGGGGCGACATCATCCATCGCTACCGGGGCTATATTGGGGGCCTCTGTAACGTTTACTGTGACTGTCGCTACATTAGATTCCGCCCCGTCATTATCTTTTATGGTGTAAGTAAAAGTAGCGGGAACAGATGTGCTTGTGTCAACCGGAGGTGCATACAAGATAGTGCCGTCTGTCTGCGGCACAGCCCAGGCAACAGATGTCACCAAGGTACTCACATCCAAAAAACCATCACTGTCAGTGTCATTTGATAATACGCTGATCGTCAGCGAACCACCTACAGCCACTTCTTGCGCAGGGGCATCGTCAGCGGCCAATGGTGGAATATTCATTACTACAGGTGGCTCAGGTAAAACATCACCCAGTGCTTGGCTCACCTGAAAGTACGGGTGATCTAAAGAATTGATGGGTCTGGTGTTACAGCTGTTATCGCTCCACCACAACTGATCTTCTGTACTTGGCTGCACGCCATCAGATTTAGAAAAGACACCGATCCTGTCCGCACATCTGTAAACCAGAAAGTCATCGCGACTGAACTGGGATATATCTGTGTGTAGAGGATCAGACGGGATTGTTGACAGATGTTCGTCAATGACTGAGTAGATTGACGCCGGGTAATTCCCGGTGTCACGATGAAACCAACCCTGCCCACGACCATTGGCACCACCACCACTTACTATAAAGGTACCGGTGCTGGCCGCGAAAGATTCCAGACCGCCTATGACTTGTGCAACTTGAATGACTCGATCTGAGTCGACGTCGACAGGGATAGTGACATCAGCAACTGGTCGACTTAGCTGAAAATAGGGATGATTTAATCGGTCAATAGGCCGGGTATTGCAACTATTCTCATTCCACCAGCTTTGATCCGTTGCACTTGGTTGCACTCCGTTCGAGTTGGAAAAAACTCCAACTCTGTCCCCGCACCTGTAGATCAGAAAATCATCTCGACTGAATCGGGAAATATCTGTGTGTAGCGGATCAGCAGGAACTGTCGTTAAATAACCCACCAAAGCAGAATAGATTGACGCCGGGTAATTCCCTGATTCTCGATGAAACCAACCCTGCCCATTACCATTTGCACCCGCACCATCAACTTGATAGGTGCCAGTGTCTGCGGCGTACAATTCAAGTGCGGAAATCACCTCTGCCACAGATACTTGCCGCTGTTCATCCAGCGTTTGCCCGGACAAAACACTTGGGAAGAAAGTGACGACGATCAGAACCGCCGAAAAGAGTTTCCGTAAGGCCAAACCCCACACGGAAGGTGAGTAGATTAAGTCCATTTCTCTTAACAAGTCTCCACCAAGAAAACCGCCATATTTTGCACTTACATGGTCAGAAAAACAACAATTTATAGCCACATGGCCAAAGCGCCAAACACCCATTTTTACGGATACCACAAACACCAATTCAACGATCACATTGGGCCAGGCTACGCTACAATATTATCCTGAAATACCAACCAATGTTCCGCTGTTTTGACGGAGCGTTAAACACTTCTAACTAAAATGAAAAAGAAGCTTGCATCGTCAACTGATTGATTTGCCTGTTAGGGTTTCGGAGATTAATCAAGGCAGCTTCAATACTGAAAGACGCGCACGGTTTGCAGTATTGTCAAACGCAAAATTCGCTATGCCTGTTTCCATACCTGCTCCCATCCGCACCCATCAGCTCACCGATATCTGTAGCAGCCCGGATTTGAGAAAACGATCACATATTGATTGACCACTACAGACCTTCGAAAAACATCTATCACATCAATTTGATGGCAGCTATCAGGATAAACCGGAATATTTATGTCTTATTTCAGGTAGACCTCATTCGTGACGGGTTTACGGCCTTCTTGTTGCAGGGAAAGACCAGTAATCTGTGATCAACTCGGCGAGTTTTTGTGCACACGAATAGAAGTAATATCTGGCGAAGAACGCTTTTCGTACTCCCGCTACTCGGATTCAACGTCCTTGCTCCAAGCCAGGCAATACCCGGCCCGCAAATATTAACGGCGTGCGAATTTGAGGCAACGGGCACTACCAGTCCACCCTCTAGCGGAACACCGGTAATCATCAGTGAATCTACCGGAACAGTCATCTCCGCCAATTTCTTTAAT
>CAZQKJ010000662.1:0-2211 GCA_964593315.1 uncultured Granulosicoccaceae bacterium | reverse complement strand
ATCATCAATGCTGTATTCTAAATTATCCCCAGTTGCAGTGATAGCAATTGTACCATTATCTAAAGTTGGACAATTGCTTGGATTTCCAGGATTGACAATTGTTATCGATGGCGTTGGACAATCAGCATCGTCGCAGTCAATATCCCCATCCCCATCATTATCAATTCCATCATTACAAATTTCTACACAATTATTTGTCGAAGGATTTTGCCAAGTATTATTGGGCGGAGTAACATATGTAATTGAAGTTACTAATCCGTTGGCATCAACGGTAGGAACTCCTGTTCCTGCAATTCCATCTTCATCACTATCTGAAACATTTTCTTCTGTAGCATCAAAACAACCATCGTCATCGGAATCTAAATCAAAGTGATCTGGTAAACCATCTCCATCAGTATCAAATGCACAATATGTTGGTTGAATAAATCTAATTGTTGAATTTTCTGGATGGATATAAATAATCTCAATTCTACTTACTTTATTTGGAAAATAAAAAACCACCGATCCAAGATAATCATCTGCTGGGTCATTACCATTTGCATCTGGACCACTACTGTAGGTTGATGTAGTACTAATAAATTGGTTTCCACTTTGGCTAACTAAGGAACCTACTAAAATGACTCCTTCTACCGTAAGGTCATAAAGAACTGAATTCTCATCATAAACATTAACCGTATAATTTTCCAAGTTATCAAAATCTGTCAGTTTAAAATAAACCGCATTTATTGGATTTGAAAAAGTAGTATTTAGGGTTCCATTCGAAGTAGAAGAAGTTTGAAACCTAATAGCATGTCCTTGTAGTCCAGCATCATATCCATAAACCAACCCTTCATTTGTACCTGAACGAGCATAGGTAATTGTAGTCCCCGTTATAGAATAATTTGTATTCGTTACTTCATTTCCAACTCCTATGGTTCCTGAAACATTGGTATTGCTACCACAACCCTCATCAATATCAGTAATCCCATCATTATCATCATCTAAATCACATAAGTCACCAACGCCATCTGAATCATTATCATCACATAATGCTGAACTGGCGCAGTCATCGCAATCAAAACAATCTACTAGTCCATCACCATCATTATCAATGCCATCATCACATACTTCTATCGAGCATGGGCCTGCATAGAAATCTTGCCAAGTGTTGTTTGCTGGATCACCATAAGTGATAGAGGTCACTAATCCATTAACATCAACTGTTGGTACTCCTGTACCAGCAATCCCATCTGTATCACTATCTGATACATTCTCTTCAAAAGCATCAAAGCAACCATCAGCATCGGAGTCTAACTCATAGGCATCGAAAGTTCCATCAGGAATAAGTTCGCTATCAGCTACTGTATAGTTTAGCGTATCACTGTCGGGTGAAGTTTCCAAACCATCAAATAATCCATTGGCACCTGAACCTGTATCTGCTCCATCAATAATTCCATCGTTATTAACATCGGGTGCAGTATGCCCTGCTTCATCCAAATCAAAGATTCCATCATTATCACTATCTAAATCGAGGTGGTTATCGACAAGGTCTCCATCAGTATCAAAACCTTCAGAAAAGATTAAATGGATATTATTAAAATCTGCTACCTCGCATTCATGAAATCTCAAACTAGTTTGGCGAGAGACATTCGTAAAACTACCTCCTTTTTCTACCTGCATGTGGATATTAAATTCCGCAGTATTTAGATAGGAAAAATAAATCCTAAAACTTGGATCTGCTGAAATCCCTGTTCCTTCTGCGGTACCAGATGCAAGGTACCGTACATCTAATCCTGATACATCAAGGTGGACATTGGTCGGATCATCGATACCCGTTATACTAGGTGCCTCAAACAAAATTCCTTCTCTGGCATCCGAATATCCATCTACATCATAAGCCGTACCCCCTACTCGCTCAATATTAGTAGCTAAAATATTTGTTCCAGCATTTACAAATTTGAAATTAAATTCAACGCTCGCAGTAGAGTTACGAGTAACACTTCTAACAACTGGTTGGAAAGCATCTACAAATCCTATCCCTGCATCATCATCCACATTAACCAAAGTAGCATCAATCATATCAACAACTTCCACTAAAACATCGTATCCTGCTGACACATTGGTATATCTATATATGGCACCTATTTGATTAGTAGTTCCAGATTCAAGCGTTGGATTTTCAAAATCATAAATTGGAAAATCACAGTTACTGCCTGAGGTGTCTAATTGCAC
>CAZQKJ010000661.1:0-2212 GCA_964593315.1 uncultured Granulosicoccaceae bacterium | reverse complement strand
GGAAACATTCCCTTCGCGGCACACAATTGGTTACGTGAAAGAGTGGGTGGTCTGCTGATCAAACAACTAGGTAAGGCTGACCTATAGATACAATCCTACCCGTTCAAGTCAAGGTATTATGAGATCTAGTTGATAAGCTTTACAGCGCCGCCGAAAGATTTACTCGCAACCTGCTGGATGTGATCTAACAGCTCTTCCCGCGCCTCATCTTCAAGCTCAATAAAAGCCAGCCCCGCAAAAAACCGATCCGTCTTACCACCGACGATATCTTCTCCGGAATTAACCACCTTTGCTTGCACTTCGATAGTTAGCTTGCTCGGGAATAGCATCATGCTGACTTGTACGATATCTCCGTCATTAAATGATTCGTTGTGGAAACACTTCAAACCATTAGGACTAAGACTCACAACATGGGTTGGATAGTCAGGCAACCCGGGGTTATCGTAGCTATCTTCGTTTGCCGCATCATCAGGGAACCGGATCTGCAACGCAATTGCATCCGAAATTCTTCGAAATTCCCGACGCTCTTCACTTTTCTCTAGCGCACTACCCATAGTTCTTGTACCTGAATTCTCCGCGGCCACCCCGCTTAACCAAACCCGTTAGCGGCAGCTCCAAGGTATTATTGAATCCAAAGTATCCGACAGCCTGAGGAGAGATCCGGGCCAATACGGGGGACTTGGCACCCATGGAAATACGCCAATAGATCAAGATGTGTCAGATTCCCGACTGGTAAATCATCTGAAACTGCCGGATCTGCTCATTGCAGAACACATCTCAAATACCGCCCGAACGGCTCTCCGCTCGGTTGTATCCGGTCCACTACCGACACTGTATCTTACACCCGGAAAGGGTGAAAAACACCGACCTATAATTATCAGCTATCAATCCATGCTAAAGTTTGGCAAAAGCCAGGGTATTATTTCAGTCAACACAGTGCTTCACGCAAGAATTTTTATCTCTGCTATACCCTTTTTAAGAGTTGAAAGGAATCAACTTGAGCAATGGCTAGGAGGCTATTGAAATGAAAACACACATGGAGTTTTTAGCTACTTCGAAACACACCCCGCTACAAGGTCTCTTCAACTGGACCGGCCACTTATCACCGCATGTGCGAGAAACGCCATCCGACCAAACCTTACTTGAAATAGTAGACGGTTTATATCGGCACATTGATCTGCAGAGTCTCATTGAGGCACTTTACTCAAGGCTGCAGACTCAATACTTGTTGGAAAGCATCCGATTTCAAATGCCCGGTCAGAACATACAGTACGGCGACATTCCCGGACCAACAGAGTATCGAGGGCATTCACCCTTATTGTTTAATCTGACTTTCGATTCAAAAAAATCTGGCACGCTGGGCCTGTATAGAAGATCTCGATTCACAAAAACAGAAATCAACTCGCTGAATCGCCTGGTAGAACACCTGACCGGACCACTTAACAATGCCATATCTTACGAAGAAGCCTGTCATGCGGCCTACAACGACAGCTTAACTGGCTTGTACAATCGCGCAGCATTAAAGAACTACTTTTCCAGCCTAAGTCTCACAGATAATAATTTTAGCGGAATTAATGCAGGCAACTCAGCGCCATCTGTATTGATGGTGTGCGATATCGACGAATTCAAATCAATAAATGATAGATACAACCACACCATTGGCGATGAAGTACTCAGAAAATTCAGCCAACGGCTACTAGATTCCACACCCAATAGAGATAGTGTTTTCAGGTACGGTGGAGATGAGTTCGTCATTATTCACTACAAAGATCACATACAGAACAGCCAACAAACTGCAGAGAACATCAGGCGCTCCATTGAAAAAAATACAATCTGCGTGAATGGCTTTTCCATCCACGTGACTACCACCATAGGCGTCACAGAGTTCCAAACAAACGACACCTTTGAACAGGCATTCCAACGCGCGGACAACGCACTGTTGCGCGGCAAAAGGATTGGACGAAATTTAGTCCTAAGCGAATAATCAGACTATAACCTAATCATCGTACATTGCAGATTTGACCAGATATACACCAGCAAGTTTATCGTAAGCGTTGTTTGCTGCTCTAAGAAAACTTGACTATTTCCAGTGCCAGGTAGCAAACTTCACTTAAGGTATCGTTAGAAAGGGATAATTCGATCAATACTCAATTGACACAAATGCTGGCAACAATCGGACTGGCCTGCACGATGCTGTATCCCTCAGTCGTTG
>CAZQKJ010000660.1:0-2235 GCA_964593315.1 uncultured Granulosicoccaceae bacterium | reverse complement strand
CAGGAAGAACGGAATCAACCCGGCATTAAACCATAAGGTAAATGCAACAAACAGATTAAAGAAACGACGCCCTTTAAGCTGTGGTCGTGATAACGCATAAGCACCCGGCACAATAATAAGTAAGCTCATTATGGTGCCGCCAATGGTGTAGATAAAAGTGTTTAGGTAAGAGAGCCAGAACTTGGAGTCCGTCAGTATGTATTTGTAGGCAGCGATTGTGGCATCGACCGGGGTCAGTACCACCTTGCCGGCCGCCGCCGCAAACCCGCCGCTAAATGATACCGCCGCTATATAGATAAACGGGTAGAACGTCGCGACAGTAAATAAGCCGATCAATACTGCTGTGGCGAAGGCAAAAAGCTTGTCCCCTCGCGAGTATAAATTCATGTTCATTGCCATCTATCTTCTCTCCGTGACTACCAAAGTGAAGTGCGCGCATAGCGCCGAGACAATGTATTGGCCACCATAACCAGTACAAATGCTACTACCGCGTTGAACAATCCGGCAGCGGCAGCTACATCGTATTGTCCGCTTTGCAGTCCCTGGCGGAACACCCAGGTGTTGACTACATCGGCGGTTTGATAGGTGGCTGGCTGGTAGAGCAGGATGATCATTTCGAACGAGACTTCCATAATGTTGCCTATTCGAATGATCAGCATAATGATGATGGTGGGCAGTATTGATGGCAGTGTGATTTTCCACATCATTTGCCAACGACTGGCGCCATCTACCACAGCACTTTCATATAATGATGGACTAACCCCCGCAATGGCGGCCAGAAATACAATGGAGCCGAATCCGGCTTCCTGCCAAATCCCGGTGCCTACAAATATCGGGCGGAACCATTCTGGTCTGGTCAAAAAGTAGATGGAATCTATTCCGAACCACCCCATTATCGTATTGACTACTCCGGCAGTTGGAGAAAAAGCGGTAGTGATAATGCCTGCGATAATGACTGAGGATATAAAGTGAGGCAGGTAGACGATGGTTTGGGTAACACGTTTATAAGTTGTGTTGATAATTTCATTAAACATCAGTGCCAGAATGATTGGCGCCGGGAATCCAAATAACAAATTAAGTGCACTAATTTTTATTGTGTTCCAGAACGCGCGTGCAAACTGATCATTTGACAGTAGTGTTTCAAAGTGCTCAAAACCGACCCAGGAACTACCGGCAATACCGCGAAAAATAGAGTAGTCTTTGAATGCGATCTGCAGTCCGTACATCGGTTTGTACAGGAACACCACAAACCAGATTATGGTAGGCAACAGCATCAAATATAGCTGCCACTCTCTTTTTACATGATCGACTAACCGCGCGAGCTTATCGCCGGTAGTGGGCGCAGGCTGCGCGTTTACAGGTGCTGATGTTTTTTGAAAACTCTGACTCACCGACTGTGGTTTCCGGTGAGTGCAGCGCCGGTCTCTGCGTCAAACACACTAACGAGGTGTGGCGGTGCGTAGACTTGTGTGACTCCGTTCAGGTGATCGATATCGCCGTTGGTTTCTGCTTTTACGATCAGTTGATGGTCACCAATGCTTGCATGCAGTAGCGCTTCAGAGCCCAACGGTTCCACCAGATCCAATGTGATAGGAATAGGTGTTGTGCCATCTCTGTCATCTAATGTCAGGTGTTCCGGGCGTACACCTACAACCACTGACTGGCCTTCCTGCACATCGATACCGCCGGGCACAGAAATGTTGGCGTTGTGGACGCTGGCTGTTAAACCTGATGCCGAGCTTGTGATTTTTGCGGGCATTTGATTCATGGGTGGAGAGCCTATAAAGCTCGCAACAAATGTATTGGCCGGATTGTTAAACAGCTCCATCGGTGTTCCGATCTGTTCTATATATCCGTCGTTCATGACGACAATTCGATCAGCCAGGGTCATTGCCTCAACCTGATCATGTGTGACGTACACTGAAGTAGCGCCCAGGCGTTTATGTAGTCGTTTGATTTCCGCTCGCATTTGAGTGCGCAGCTTGGCATCCAGATTGGACAGGGGTTCATCAAACAGAAACACTTTTGGGTGACGCACGATAGCGCGGCCCATGGCAACTCGTTGCCTTTGTCCGCCAGACAGTTCAGCGGGTCTTCTGTCAAGGTAGGGAGTCAGCCCGAGTATCTCACTGACTTCCTCGACAGTTTTTTGTATGTGATCTTTTGGTTCCTTTCGGATTCTGAGTCCAAAGGCGATATTCTCAAAGACTTTAAGGTGCGGGTAGAGCGCATAGT
>CAZQKJ010000659.1:0-2242 GCA_964593315.1 uncultured Granulosicoccaceae bacterium | reverse complement strand
GCGCAAGCTTGTGCCGACAGTGTACTCCCACTGCAAAGCGGTAGACACGTAGCCAATGAATTGTTTGATCTGCCAGATACTCTCACCACTGCCACGTTTGAAACCGAATACGAATATGTCGTTAACATAGCATTGTGGATGATCACCAGTGATCAGTGAAAGCAGGGCCGTTTTTCCGCTACCGTTGGGGCCGGTCAGCTGCCAGTGTTCGCGGGCATTGATGGTCCAGTCCAGATCTTCAAAAATAACGGTGTCGCTGTATTTGATCGCGCCATGGGTTATGCGAACCAGTGGATCGTCCTGTGATAACAATGGCAGCGGGTTCTCAGGATCTGCTGGCGGTACCGCAAGATCTGCAGTTTTAAGGTGCAGCAGGTCCTGCAGTTGCTGCCACGCTTCGTGATTTGTGCGCGGCACAAGCTGCGCTAGATTGCCCTGGTCGAGGTAGGCAATATGGGTAATGAAGTCAGGGCACTGATCAAGGCGATTCAGTATGACAACGGTAGTAACATCGGTGCTGATCGATGTTAAGTGCTGTTGCAGTGCTGCCAGGCTTGCAACATCCAGCCCTTCAAACGGTTCATCCAGTATAAGCAGTTGCGGATCACTGGTGAGTGCACGGACAAGCATGACTTTGCGTGATTCACCGGTCGAGAGTTTTCGGAACGCTCTGTCCAGTAGTGGTGTCAGGCCGAATTTTTCGCACAGCTTGTCTGCCAGCGCTTTGTCTTTGCAAACGGCATCAATAATTTCCTGAACCGGTGTGCCTTCCGATATGACATCCATGATGTCTGCATCATCTTTGCGGCGCTCGGCTTCTATTAACTCCTGCTGCGCTTCGAATGACACAACACCGATGCGTGCCGGAAGGTTTTCAACTATGCCGTGTTCGATCTCACCGGTACCGGTAAGCACTGCAGCCAGTGCCGACTTGCCTGAACCATTGCTGCCGCAAATCAACCAGTGATGTTCCGGATGGATAGTCCAGCTGAGCTTTTCCAGAACAAAGCCTTCGTCAAATCGGACGGTGGCGTTTTTCAGGCGAATAGTATTGGGCAGGGGCATGGGGTTTCAACCCAAATAGTTGGTGATAAAGGCAGGCCAAAAAAGACCGGTGAACCCGGCCTTTTTTTGTGCTCTTGAAAAGTGGATAAGTCAGATGATTTTTTTCATGTCTGACATATAGCCGCGCAATGTTGCACCGATTTCTTCTACCGGATGCGATCGCAGCGCTTCATTAACTTCAATGAGTCGCGCGTTATCAACGCCCGAGTGATTGAGTTGCAGGCCAGCGCCAATTACATCGGTATTTATATTTTTCATGAAGTCGCCAAGCAATGGTACACAGGCGTGGTTGTACAGGTAACAACCGTATTCTGCGGTATCTGAAATAGTTGAATTCATTTCAAACAGCTTCTTGCGTGCGATGGTGTTGGCGATCAACGGTGTTTCATGCAGAGATTCGTAGTAGGCAGAGTCTGCGATAATACCTGCAGCGGTCATGGTTTCAAAAGCGAGTTCTACCCCGGCTTTAACCATTGCTACCATCAGGATGCCATTATCAAAATACTCCTGCTCTGTTATCTCTACGTCACCTGCCGGTGTTTTTTCAAAAGCGGTTTCTGCGGTGTCTGCACGCCATCCGAGTAGTTCTTTATCATCGTTGGCCCAGTCAGCCATCATGGTGGCGGAGAACTTGCCGGTCATGATGTCATCCTGGTGCTTGTTGTAAAGCGGTCGCATGATGTCTTTCATTTCTTCTGCCAGTTCAAATGCCTTGATCTTTGCAGGATTCGAGAGCCTGTCCATCATGTTGGTTACGCCGCCATACTTTAATGCTTCTGTGACCGTCTCCCAACCATACTGAATAAGCTTTGAGGCATAACCCGGATCAATGCCTTCTTCTATCATTTTGTCAAAGCACAGCAGTGAGCCGGTTTGCAGCATGCCACACAGAATGGTCTGCTCACCCATCAGGTCCGATTTGACTTCGGCAATGAATGAAGACATGAGTACACCGGCTTTGTGGCCACCGGTACCTACTGCGTATGCTTTGGCAAGAGCCAGACCTTCGCCGTTCGGATCATTGTCTTCGTGTACTGCGATCAGAGTGGGTACGCCAAAACCGCGAACGTACTCCGCGCGAACTTCTGATCCAGGGCACTTTGGTGCGACCATAATGACGGTTAGGTCGTCACGGATTTTCATACCTTCTTCAACGATATTGAAACCGTGTGAGTAT
>CAZQKJ010000658.1:0-2251 GCA_964593315.1 uncultured Granulosicoccaceae bacterium | reverse complement strand
ACCGGGTTGGCCTGGACGCCTGCCGCGGGTAAAACCATCGTCAGGACGCGCCTGCTGGCCAAACAATGATTCAAAAAAGTCACTGAAGTCTGTCGAGCCACCTGCACCAAATCCGCCTGCCGAGCCAAACCCACCACCTGCAGATTGCCAGTTGCCCTGACCACCCGGTGGACGTTTGAAATCATCGCCGCCACGAAAGCCATGTTTTTTAACCCGATCAAATTCGGCGCGGCGATTCTTATCACCAAGCACCTCATAGGCCTCATTGACAGATTTTATTTTTTCTTCCGCATCCGGATCATTGCTGACATCCGGGTGATACTGACGAGCTTTCTTACGATAAGCACGTTTGATCTCATCCTGACTGGCAGATTCAGCAACACCGAGAATCTGATAATAATCTTTGAATTTCATTTTACGTAAATTAACTCTGAACCCAGAAATACCACCGGATTTGGGGAATATGGAGGCAGTTACAGGTACACTCAAGGCGCGAGCAAGAATCGTCTCGCACATCCCATAATTTTCCGTTTTCCCGCAATTCCGGCCCTTGCAATGCCAATCAGTATTTCAGTCATCATTCCAACCTACAACCGCTGGCCAATAGTACGCCGGTCGATAGACTCTGCAATGGCCCAAACCACAAAACCCGACGAGATTATTGTCATAGACGATGGCTCAAACGATGAAACCGTTGAGGGTATTCGGCAAAATTATAGTGGCAAGGTATCGCTGCTGACACAAACAAACCGTGGTGTCAGTGCCGCACGAAACGCAGGACTCACTCACGCCACCGGCAACTGGATAGCGCTACTTGATTCTGATGATGAGTGGTTACCCGAGAAACTGCAACATCAGATTGCACAGATAGAAAAACACACCAACTGTGTCTTATGCCATACAGATGAAATCTGGATACGCAATGGCGTGCGAGTTAATGCAATGAACAAACACAAAAAGTCCGGTGGTGACATTTATGATCAATGCCTGCCATTATGTGCAATATCTCCTTCATCAGCTTTAATTCACAAAGATGTGTTCGCAAGTGTCGGCAATTTCAATGAGTCGCTGCCAGCTTGTGAAGACTACGATTTATGGCTCAGGATCTGTTCACGACATAGCGTGCACTACATTGACAAACCCTTGTTAGTCAAATACGGAGGACACGACGATCAATTATCCCACAAGTATTGGGGCATGGACAGATTCAGAGTGAGGGCATTGAAGAACATTCTCGATTCCAACTCACTGAATACATCTCAGTATCAAAACACATTAAATATGTTGGAGAAAAAGACCGGTATACTTATAAATGGCGCTGTTAAACATAACAATCAACCATTAATAGAAGAATGCCAGACTATGCTCAATCACTTCAACCTGACAATTCCGGCATAGGCATTGAACTACCTGGTTGCCGCAACTAAGGCCGAAGCCGTGCCGTTAGTATCAGCATTAAAGCTCACAAAAACAGCCGGCGCCTTTGATTGCTTCTGGAATGAAGATACAGCGCTGGTTATCAGCGGTATCGGAAAATGCAGATCAGCTGCCGCCTGTGCGTGGCTCCAATCCAGACCTTTAAACACTCACACACCACAACATGCATCAAAAAACTCGCTAAACAGGGGCCGACACACCGATTGCTGGATAAATTTTGGTATTGCCGGACACAAGGATGCAGCGATAGGCTCTGTCCATGAAGCACACAAGATCACCGACCATGGAAGCAATCACGTCTGGTATCCCCCGAGGATTTCATCGCAACTCCCATCGGCGAATCTCACCACATTCGACAAACCAATAAGCGCCTATTTAGGTGATCAACTACATGATATGGAAGCCAGTGGCTTCATCGATACCGCAAGAATGTTCGCACACGCTGAATTAGTACAGGCAGTCAAAATAGTCTCTGATAATGAGCAATCACCCTTATCAGATGTAGATGCCAAAAAAGCAACAGAACTGATCGCAGACAATATATCAGCAATACTCGGATTGCTCGAACGATTGAAAAGCCAATCATCTGAAATCTACCAGATAGAAAACACCATCTATGATGAAATTACCACCCAATGGCGATTCAGCGTTTCGCAAAAAGTGCAGTTGGAAAGACAACTGGAGCGTTATAACACGCTGCACGATCCATTAATGGAAATACCCACCGACCTTCTCAAGGTCAAATCATCAAAAGACGTTATTGGTTGGCTAACATTGGCATCTGACAATGCAGATCTACAACTATGATAGATAC
>CAZQKJ010000657.1:0-2254 GCA_964593315.1 uncultured Granulosicoccaceae bacterium | reverse complement strand
GGTGAAAAACAGCATTAATGCCGCTATACCAAGCAGGCCGCTTACCAGAGTGGTGAGTAACATAGCGCCAAATAGATTCGGGTTAATGAGCTTTTGGAGACCCTCAAATGATCTGTCGGCTATGTATCGTGTAAATACCAACTGTAGCATGCCTGACAGGATAAGCGATGTACCCATGATCCAGGTGACAGAGGTTGTGAATTGTTCAACCTCTTGTCCACCCACTTTTTGCGACAGTGCGACAATACCGATAAGCATCACACCCAGGATCGATAGCACCCAGGGGCCAGCGCTGATTAATCCTGAAAACCCATAGGCTTTGAAGGTGCCCGTAAACGAGTCTTCATCAAGGTATTTTCTTAGCTCAAAGCCAATTCCAGCCATGGCTTATAGCCCTCCCGCCTGTTTCATAGGTTTGGTGCTATCTATCCGATCAAGGTAGATCGAGCGATAGGTTTCAAGCATGTCTTTTTCATCGTAGTACTTTTCAACGCGTGCAATGCCCGCGTCTCTGGCTTCACGCCATTTATTGTCGTCCGTCAGATACGGAATCACGGCTTCCGCAAATGCTGTTGGATTGGCTATGGGTACTACAGTACCCGCGGCACCGATAGCGCGATCTTCTTCGGTATCACCATAGATCAGTTCACTGCAACTACCGACATCGGTGGTAACGGTTGGAATACCAGAAGCAAAGCCTTCAAGGGTGGTAAGCGGCTGCCCTTCGGATACTGAGGTGAGAACCGTCAGACCAATCTGTGGAAATATGTCAGTGAGCTTCTGAAAACCGAGAAACTCGACTGTGTCTTCAAGGCCCATGCTTGCTACCAGGGCCTTGCATTCCTCTACGTACTCCGGGTCTTCTTCTTCCGGCCCTACAAGCCAGCCTTTGGCTTCCGGTACGCTTGCGCTGATAATCCGCATGCCGCGAATAAATGTTTTGATATCTTTGATTGGTACAATGCGCCCGATCAAGGCCAGAACCGGTGGAACCGGAGCATCGTCGGCACGGCGAATTTTAGTGAGACTTTCGACAGACACTCCGTTAGGAACAATGGTCAGTCGTTCGTCTGTTGCACCATCTTCCAATTGCCGTAGACGATTGCCGTTGTACAGTGTGTATACATGGTCGGCAGCACTATATGACATGCGACCAAGGGATCTGAAAAAACGGATCCAGGTTTTTCTAAGATAGCCCATGCTGTCATCAAGGCTTACCCGAAATGGATCGAGATCCTCTGGAATCCAGTCTACGTGGGCAAGATCAATCTCGCGCTCTTTGGTATAGATACCGTGTTCTGAAATGATGTACGGCGCGCCGGTTTTACTTTTTAGCATAGCACCCAGGCATCCTGCATAGCCTGTTGACACTGCATGAAACATACTGGCACGTGGTTCTGAATCGACGATTTTTGCCAATGTGAACAGGGGCCCGTGCATGGTTCTGACGGTCCAGAAGAAGTTGTTAAAATCCAGTCCTTCCGGCGCATCAACGTATTTGGCTCTGATTGCGTTCCAGGAGTCTTCGCTATGAAAAAGATCAGCGTAGGTGATCGCTTTGTCACCACTGACAATATCAGTGAATCCACTGACTACATCTGTCGGCACCACTCCGTGATCTTTCTCAGAGTTGACTAACTCTTCGTGTAGTTCAGTATTGCGTTCGAATAGAGCAGTCTTCTCGGCTTTGCGTGACCAGAGTTTCTTTTTTTCAGGCTCCGGCTCGGTGCCAATTAGATAGTGCAGTTCAATGTGTACTACGTTGTCAGGTATCGGGTAAGAGGGACCGTCTTCGTAGTCCTCTGGTGTAGCACCCAAAAAGATAATTGAGAATGTCAGGTTCGGCATGCCTTCGATCAGCTGCTTTACCCAGCTTGAAACACCGCCGCGTACATACGGGTAAGTGCCTTCCAATAACAGGCATATATCAGCATGCGCTTCCGGATTGTATTTCGGTGAGCCATTCATGCCCAGTACTCCGCAACGTTGGACAGAGGAGGGTAAGCTCTGAATGCCGGATCGAGTCTGGAAAGCACCTTGCGCAGTTTAGGAAAATCACGTTCTGCAAACGCTGCTTCTGCAACGTATGGAATCACTTTGTCCTTTGGCATGCCGAGCTTTTCTGCCTGTGCAAAATATTCAGTGGCTTTTAACAGTTCTCCCTGTTTAAGAAGAATCTGCCCCATCAGGAAATTTGAGTTGGCATTGAGCGGTTGTGTATCGATTGCTTGCTGTACATGGCTTGCGGCGGAAT
>CAZQKJ010000656.1:0-2256 GCA_964593315.1 uncultured Granulosicoccaceae bacterium | reverse complement strand
CGGCTTCGGTGTCTTTGGTGCTGGTCATCATGGCGGCCTCTGCGTCATTGCAAAACAGCAGGTCGAGGTTGTCTCCGGCCATTTCCAGTAACCCGTCGCCAAAAAACTCAACCATATTGGGGTCTGACAAGGTCAGTACGGTGGGCACACCTGCCTGACTTGC
The DNA here is from genome assembly GCA_964593315.1 of uncultured Granulosicoccaceae bacterium. Taxonomy (GTDB): domain Bacteria; phylum Pseudomonadota; class Gammaproteobacteria; order Granulosicoccales; family Granulosicoccaceae. Next base: position 2,093 of record CAZQKJ010000656.1, on the reverse strand, counting down.
TACTTGTTGAGCCTTGAGCGCTGCCGCCTTTCCGGTAGGCGATGCGACCAGATAACCTTCCATATAGACGTACTTCGAATTCCTGATGGCCTCTTCAGAGACAGCATCTTCGTCGAGTCCTACCGTCACACCGAGATAGGTATTCATGGTGCGATCAGCGTCTGGAGTGACCATCACAATGCACTTGCCAGTGTGCCCGTCGATTCTATTTTGACCGTCCAGATTGGTGTCTACGCCGCAAGCCTGCATGTCTTTTAAATAGAAGTCTCCGAACTCATCGTTCGACACTTTGCAGCTGTAGTAACTTTTACCACCCAGTTGGGCCTGCGCGATGACGGTATTTGCAGCTGAGCCGCCGGAGGCTTTTTTGTGCTCAAGTGCACCGAGCTGAGCCACCAGCTCGTGGTGTCTGTCCTCCTCTATCAGTGTCATAAGCCCTTTGTCTACGGCGAGTTCGGCGAGCTTCTCGTCAGAAACCTGGTATTCCATATCGACGAGTGCGTTGCCGATTCCGTATAAATCGTATTTCATTGATGCTCCGGGGAGGTGTTGTTTGGGACTAGCAAGTCTGCCGTGCAGACCCCTTATTTTAGTCTATTTGTGGTGTTGTAGCGTTGTGCGGTGGGATAGCGCTCTGATGATCCTGGCGGTCAGCGTTGCGTTTGCGTAGCTCACCGGAGCGACTATGCTCTGGACAAGAGTGTTCACATCGTACTCGCTGTGGCATCCGGTGACTAAGTTACCGGTGTGAAAGCGGTCTGGAATAAACTAAAAACGCGTGGGCAACTCGTCGAATTTAAGTGATAATTGCGGGTAGCGTGCCTGCAATGTCCTGCGGCCTTTCATTTCTACTTTGGAATCCAGTTACATGCGATCTCACTACTGCGGCGTCGTCGATGCCGGGTTTATCGATCAGGAAGTTACTTTGTGCGGTTGGGTGCATCGCCGCCGCGATCACGGTGGCGTGATTTTTATCGATCTGCGGGATCGTGAAGGCCTGATCCAGGTTGTCATCGATCCCGACACCCCGGACATTTTCGCCATCGCCGAGCAGGTCCGCAACGAGTATGTACTCAAGGTAACCGGCCGTGTCAGAGCAAGGCCGGAAGGCACCACCAACGATGATCTGCCCACTGGCCAAATAGAAGTGCTGGCAAAGGATTTGGTGGTGTTGAATGCCGCTGATACACCTCCGTTTCAGCTCGACGACGAAGACGTGCAGGAAGAAACTCGCATGCGTTATCGTTACGTCGATCTGCGCCGGCCTGAAATGCAAAAGCGTATGCAGCTGCGTTCAGCCGTCACTCAGAAGCTGCGAACCTTTTTAGATACCAATGGCTTTCTCGATGTTGAAACTCCCATTCTGACTCGCGCCACTCCGGAAGGTGCGCGCGACTATCTGGTGCCCAGTCGTACTCACCAGGGAGAGTTCTTCGCACTGCCGCAATCACCGCAGCTGTTCAAACAGATTTTGATGATGAGCGGTATAGATCGCTACTACCAGTTTGCACGGTGCTTTCGCGATGAAGATTTACGCGCTGATCGACAGCCGGAATTCTCCCAGCTCGATATTGAAATGAGTTTTGTAGAAGAAAAAGATATCAAGGACAAAGTTGAAACCATGATGCGGGAGCTTTTTGCCGATCAACTCAATGTTGAGCTGCCGGAATTCCCGAGCATGACCTACGCAGATGCCATGCATCGCTACGGTTCTGATAAACCCGACTTGCGTATCGATCTTGAGTTAATCGATCTTTCAGAAGCCATGAAGAATGTTGATTTTAAAGTGTTCTCAGGGCCTGCAAAGGATCCACAAGGTCGGGTTGCGGCAATTTGTTTAAAAGATGGTTGCAAACTTACCCGCAAGCAAATTGATGACTACGATGAGTTTGTCCGCCGCTACGGTGCCAAGGGTCTTGCCTATATTAAGTGCAATGATGTAGCCGCCGGTGTGGAAGGGCTGCAGTCCCCGATTCTTAAATTCCTTGATGAAGAAGCGATTACTAAAATCATTGAAACCACCGGTGCAGAAACTGGCGATGTGGTTTTCTTTGGTGCTGGCAAAGCCAATGTTGTGAACGACTCTCTTGGAG
>CAZQKJ010000655.1:0-2258 GCA_964593315.1 uncultured Granulosicoccaceae bacterium | reverse complement strand
GGAACGATACGTACTGGCAATAGACAACGAAAAGCTCCCTGTCTTTGAGTCACTGTGTGCGCGTGAGCGCTGTCCTTATGCAGTGGTGGGACACACAACAGAAATAAAAAATTTGAAAGTGACTGACAAGCTACTGAGTGACCCGCCGGTAGATATGTCTCTGCAGCTTTTGCTCGGCAAGCCACCACGTATGCAACGTACGGCTACCAGAAAAACGGTTGCTCACCCATCACTTGAACTTTCAAAGCTTGATATCAATGAGGCATTGGATAAAGTTTTACAGTCGCCGACAGTGGCTTCGAAAAACTTCCTGATTACCATTGGTGATCGTACAGTCGGCGGGTTGGTTCATCGCGATCAGATGGTCGGACCGCACCAGATACCGGTAGCTGATTGTGCCGTCACCTTGTCTGATTTTGAGGGCTTTAGCGGTGAAGTCATGGCCATGGGTGAACGATCTCCGGTTGCTGTGATTGATCCCATCGCGTCGGGTCGTATAGCTGTGGCAGAAGCGCTGACTAATCTTGCAGGTGTTGCCATTGATGATATAAAAAATATCAAGCTCTCTGCTAACTGGATGGCCGCTGCCGGTTTTGATGATGCAGCTTTGTTTGATACAGTAAGCAGTGTTGCGCGAGATTTTTGTGTGCCACTGGGTTTGTCGATACCGGTCGGTAAAGATTCGCTTTCTATGCAAACCCGATGGCAATCAGATAACGCTGAATTGACAATGACCGCACCGCTTTCATTGGTTGTTACTGCGTTTGCACCAGTCCTGGATGTACGCAAGACAATCACCCCGCAGCTCAGTAGCCAGCCTGATAGCGTTTTGATGTTAGTAGACCTGGGGCAAACTAAAGATCGTCTTGGTGCCTCTGTACTGGCGCAGGTTATGGGTCAGATAGGCAGTGATTGCCCGAACATAGACAACGTGTTGCAGTTTGGGGCAGTCATGAGGTCCGTTTGGGAGCTCTCGCGAAACAAGCTGATACTTGCCTGTCATGATCGTTCAGACGGTGGTGCAATCGTCAGTTTATTAGAGATGTGTATCGCGGGTAACTGCGGAGCTGATATTTCTATCAAGTCGGGCGAGAATGGTGTTGCCGGTGCGCTGTTTAGTGAGGAGGCCGGACTGCTGATACAGATTAACCAGTCAGATCTGGAGTCTGTGAAAGAGATATTTGACCGTAACGAAGTCTCAGATCTTACCTCGGTCATTGGCACAGTGAATGCCAGTGCAGAATTGGCAATACAGGTAGACGATAAAAAAGTACTGACCCGTTCTATCCATGATCTCAAGAAACGCTGGTGGGCAACTTCTTATCAGATGCAAAAGCAACGTGATAATCCTGACTGTGCTGAACAGGAGTATGCGCATATAAGTGATACATCAGATCCGGGTATATCGCCGTTTTTATCGTTTGATCCAGCTGACAACATAGTGTCTGCTACCGGTGTATCACCAAGACTTGCCATTCTACGAGAGCAGGGTGTGAACGGCAATGTAGAAATGGCGGCGGCATTTAATGCAGCGGGTTTTGAGTGCATTGATGTACACATGAGTGATGTCATCAGTGGCAGAGTGACACTCGATTCATTCTACGGGCTGGTGGCTTGCGGTGGTTTTTCCTACGGTGATGTGCTGGGCGCCGGGGGTGGCTGGGCTAACTCTATTAGATACAATGATCGTGCTCGCGATCAGTTCCAGCAGTTTTTTGAAAGACTGGATGTTTTTGCCCTGGGGGTTTGTAACGGTTGCCAGATGTTTTCGCGCTTAAGGGATCTGATACCGGGCGCTGCACATTGGCCGGATTTTGTTGGCAATCAATCGGAGCAGTTCGAGGCGCGTGTCTCGACAGTGCGTATTGAGGCATCAGCTTCAATACTGTTTGCCGGTATGGAAGATTCAAGAATACCTGTGGCTGTGGCTCACGGTGAAGGTCAGGCGCAATTCATTGGTGATGTCAGCCCTGATGTCACTATGCGTTATGTAGATAACTACGGAGCGGTGACTGAGCGTTACCCGCTGAACCCTAATGGTTCTGCACAAGGTGCCACCGGGCTGTGTAGTAAAGACGGGCGTTTTAATATTATGATGCCGCATCCTGAGCGCGTTTATCGCTCGGTACAGAATTCCTTCAGACCCGCAAACTGGCCGGATGACGGACCCTGGTTAAGGATGTTTCGCAATGCCCGCAACTGGGTGTCGCAAGCTTAAGGTATAAACGATTAAACCTTTATATATGCACCTTTACATG
>CAZQKJ010000654.1:0-2263 GCA_964593315.1 uncultured Granulosicoccaceae bacterium | reverse complement strand
TCAACGTGTACTACCATTACTATGCAGGCACCAAAATGGCATCGTTGCGTTCACTTGAAGAGATCTACGACTGGTCACTACAGCAGGATATCCTGCCGGTATTGAGTAGCGAGTACATTATTAAAGTGCCAAATTACAGAACTGCCGGAGTCGCACGCTACCTGGACGGTCGCTGGAAAGTCAGCGGTCTGGGTAACATCAGACAAATAAGAACACTTGATAAGAACTCGTGGCCGGATCTTGACAGCACCAATAGTTTAATCGGCACCAGTCAAACACACGATGCCACCTATATCCACACCAACGGTGCGGACAGCATCACTTTTAGAATGCAGTCTACCAGACCACAGCAACCCCATCTGGTAATGGCGAATGCGGTAGTTGATCACTGGAATCGACGTTCAGATGACACAATTAGCGTGCGTTTTAGTGGTGCAATGCCAGTAGTTTTTGAACTCAACGGCGACAAGACTTACTGCAATTTTACAGCAGACGGAAAAACCGTTTCAGGCACTCTAACACCTGAAGGTAATACCCGATTTAAATTCCCAACAAAGGAAACTGGTGATGCCATCATCGACTGTCAAACGTGAGAGCCTGATTCCACGTCTGCATCTGCTGAGTATTGCATTATTGCTAATCGTTGCTTTTGTTGCACTGAAGCCGTCTCAGGAAACATTCTCTTACTCCTCGTCAAGATCTGATAAAGACAATACTATTGACGATCTGGATATTGCGTACCTCAAAGCCCGCAGTCAGTCCGGGGATTTAACTGAAAGAGAGATGAACACCATTTTGCACGACATGATTCGTGAGAAAAAATGGCGCGAGGCTCGTATTCTACTGGCTGAAAGACCAAACACCATACTGGACCCCAGAGATCAGTTTCTACTCGACCTTGAAACCGCATCTTCGGGATTCTTTGGTGCTGAGACTCAAGCTGGTACCGCATCCTATAAAGCTAATCTGATCACTTTGATGACAGATCTTTTTGAAACGCCGGTTCTGCATGACTTAGACACACTTACCCGTGCTGCAGAGTTCAGTGCCGATCTTGAGCAACCAAAACTTTCAGCGCGCTATTACAAGTTGATGGCAGAGCAGTTTCCAAACGACGGCGCTGATCACTACGGAAGTTGTGCACGCGTACTCCAGCGATTCGGTCATTACGGAGACGCGACCGAATGTTATAAGGCTGGTATTGTTGCGACCACTGACCCCGTTAAACAAAGCGATTTAAAACTCCGGCTTTCAAGACTATTCCTTAACAGCGGCGACCAGCTGGCAGCAAAGTCAACACTTGAAGATCTGGTACTGACGGCACCTGAAGACAGGACCTCACTACAAAGAGCTGCAAAGTTTGCACTTGAAAGTTCAAGACCTGAGCTTGCATACCCGTTATATGCACAACTTGCAGACATGGATCCTGACCGTGCAGTATTTTGGCTTGAGAAAGCTGCTAAATGGTCTGAGGCGTCCAACCTGCCTGGCCTTGCAGCAGAATACGTGCTCTCAATTCGCGATCTCAGTGATAGAAAATACGCATCCGAGCTAACTAAACGTCGTCAAAAACTACTGATAGCCGCCGGCAGAAACGAGGATGCATTACTTACCATGATAGAGCGGATCGCATCCAACCCGGATAGTGGCGATGAGTTAATTGAAGGCGTTGCCCTGGCAAACAGTATGGGATTCACCCAACAAGCCTCAGAATGGAACGAAGAATTACTGGAACTACGCCCGTTCGATATCAAAGCAATGGAGAGGCAAATTGACTTTGAGCTGGCCAACACCAGGCTCGAGTCGGCCCTGGCCTGGAGCGAAAGACTACTTGAGCAAGATCCGCAGAATCCAGAGTATCGGTTACGCATAGCCAGGCTTGAAGAGTGGAATGGCAACGTAGAAAACTCTATGAAGCATCGTCAGTGGCTGGTTGCAGACAACCCGACACTTGAAAACGAAAAAGAGTTGTTGCGCATCGCAGATCTCAACTGGGATTCACTCACTGCGGCGGAGTCGCTGCGTAGAATATCAAAACTCAAACCACTCAGCGTTGAGGAAATTCAAAGACTCGTCAAACTATATGAAAGAGATGGATCGCCCCTTCTGGCTGCAGAAGCGCTTGAAGAAATGCTGGGCGGATCGAACGATGCCATGCTACTGCGCGAAGTTGCCTCACTGCACACGCGCCATGCCGACTTTGAAAGAGCGCTTACAAGCTGGGAGCAATTTGCAACAAGATTTGGCCGCTCAGCAGAAGAGT
>CAZQKJ010000653.1:0-2281 GCA_964593315.1 uncultured Granulosicoccaceae bacterium | reverse complement strand
CAGTTGATAAGCTGCAGCAGAGACCGCTGGTAGCGCCGAGGTGATTTCATCCAGGAACAATATCCCTGATGGCCCATGGCGATCGTTGTCTGGAAGCATGCGCGGCACTGCCCACTCAACCAGATCATCGGTACGAAATGGTATGCCTCGAAGATCACTGGGTTCCATCTGCGACAGGCGTATATCGATCAACGGTAGCGAATTACGCCTGGCCACGGTTGCCACCAGTTGGGATTTGCCAACACCCGGGGCTCCCCAGATCATCACTGGAGTATGGTGGCCGTCGACAGAGCCTGATAGTTCCTGTTCCAGAATTATTTGTAGGTGCTGTGGGCGCATTCGGTGTGTCTTTACCTGTACTGTTAGATCAATAGAACTACTGGTGCGCTGTAGTCATGGCTGCGCGTGCTGTGAAAGCCTACAGTGCGGGTGTGCCATGCTCAAGTGTGATGCGATTGTGTGTTGCACAACATAGCAGAAACGAATATTGCTACTGGTTCATGAGCGGTTAAGTACTGATTAGGTGTAGTATTGTTGGATCGGCAGGGCAGAAGTCTGTTTTTAGTAGATTCGTTATTGCAGTACGATTACCTTCAAAGCCACCTGTGTTGTTAAGTGAAATTCAAAAAGAACCCGGCTGATTGTGCAGGCTGCTACCTGAGTAAGTTAGTGAGAGCCATTTAGTGAGTGCCATTTTAGTGAGTGCCATATTAGTGAGTGTATGAGCGATTCAATGCCCGACAAAAAGCCGCTGCAGGGAATACGCGTACTGGAAATGGGGCAGTTGATAGCGGGGCCTTTTGCTGGACAAATGCTGGCCTATTTTGGTGCTGAAGTTGTAAAGATCGAGCCACCCGGACGTGGTGATCCGCTTCGTTCATGGCGTTTGCTTGATGACACAGGGACCTCTTACTGGTGGTCCAGTATCGGGCGAAATAAAAAATCTGTTGCACTGGATTTATCTGTCCCCGCTGGTCAGGCTCTGGCGCATCAATTGATCGATCAGGCTGATGTGCTGGTAGAAAACTTCAGGCCCGGTAAAATGGAAAGTTGGGGGCTTGGACCGCAGCAGTTCAATGACAGCAACCCCGAACTCATATACACCCGTGTATCCGGGTACGGGCAGACGGGCCCGAACTCTTCCATGCCTGGCTTTGCCTCTGTATGCGAAGGTATGGCAGGTATGCGTTATGTGAATGGCTTTCCGGGTCAGGCACCTGTGCGTGCGAACTTGAGTCTGGGTGATACGTTTGCCGGTTTGCATGCGGTGATCGGGGTGTTGCTCGCATTGGTAAACCGTCAGTCACAGGGCGGTGGTCAAACGGTTGATGTCTCTATTGTTGAATCGGTATTCAACATGATGGAAGGTGTGGTGTCTGAGTTCGATGGCACAGGTTCAATCAGAGAACCTTCAGGTACAACAGTGACAGGCATTGTGCCGACCAATACTTACGCTTGTGCGGATGGCAGATATATTGTCATCGGGGGTAATGGCGATTCCATATTCAAGCGATTGATGGTTGCGGTGGGGCGGGCAGATATGGCTGAAGATGATCGCTTGAAAAATAACGCCGGCCGGGTGGAGCACGAAGCGCTCATTGATAAAGTGCTGGCCGACTGGTCTGCATCTGTGAGTTCTGCAGATGCGTTACATCAGCTTGAAGACGCTTCGGTGCCTGCGGGTCCGATCAATTCGGTTGCAGATGTCATGGATGATCCGCATTTTAAAGCGCGTGGAAGTTTTGAGCCGATAGAAGTCAACGGTCAGGCCCGCGTAGTGCCGGCGATGCATCCAAAGCTTGATGGTACTCCGGGTGGTACAGAATGGGCTGGTCCGAAGCTCGGAGAGCACACGCTATCAGTGCTCAAACAATGGCTGAATGCAGATGCTGAATCTATATCCGACTGGCAGCGAGCCAGCGTGATAGAAATCGCTTAGTGGTGAGAGGATATTCGACAGACAGTATAAGATGACCAGATGACCCACCAGGACCAGGCAGTGAAATACTGTTTTACCATTGAATGATGTATGCAACCGACTCTATGTCTCGAACACTACTCTTTAACAAGCCATTTAATGTTTTGTCTCAGTTCACGGATAAAGGCACTGAGGCCAGCACGCGTAAGACACTCTCGGAGTTTATCGACGTACCCGGAGTGTATGCCGCGGGCAGGTTGGATCGTGACAGCGAAGGTCTGTTAGTGCTAACCAGTGACGGACGCTTGCAGCACAAAATTTCCGACCCGAAATACAAGCTACCCAAAACCTACTGGGTGCAGG
>CAZQKJ010000652.1:0-2286 GCA_964593315.1 uncultured Granulosicoccaceae bacterium | reverse complement strand
TAGCTAGTGCCCATCCTAAAACAGTGCCTACTGCGGACCACTTCTGTACGCGATCTTTTGCCGACTATATGTAGTTATTTAGAATGACCCATATTTTGCCGATGATGGGCCTACATATAGTATGCCCATATTTTAATAAACTATGGCTCACGCACATAAGTGATCCTCGCTACGTCCCTGTTTCAGGATGGGCACTAGCTAATCAAGTTTTAAGTCAAGTAACTGCAACTCACTGTAAAGGTGATCAACTTCATGCGGCTCTACACGCTCGGATTTAAAATAACGTGGCACCGGCAACATTTCACGAACAGCATCAGGTGCGGGTTTTGTCACAAAGCGACCATCAGCCGCAAGTATAGAGGGACTGTGGGGCAATAACGTATCTGCAAGACACTGAGCATGGATAGAAAAATGATTCAGGTCACTGGCATACATCAGGTCGTACCAGGTAATTTGCTCGGCTTTTCGTTTTATAGAAAAAAATAACAAGTTGTTAATACCATCCGCTTGTAATAAATAAGGGGTAAGCGGTTGCGACGCCATGTCATTGAGCAAAGCTTTCTCATGCTCGGGCACCAAATCAACTATTGTCTTATATTGCGCTTCAAGTTCAATGGTTTGAGTTGATTTCCGACGCCACAGATAACGATGGTCTTCAAGCACGCGCAAACCTACCGCCTCTTGAATGGCCAATGGCTTGGGTGAGTTAGTTAGTGTGGCGTAAGTCATCATTGGATCTGCTATAGATGAGACCAGCATCTTACTGCCTAGCCCCATGCCACGCAGCGATCGATCCAGATACCAGGAGCTCATACTGACTAAGCGCTCAATGCGACGGCCGGTTTGTTCACTGCCCAGCAATCGATCCGAGTACACCATGCCACAGAATCCTGCAACCTCGCCGTTCTTATCCACAACGCGACCAAAGTCCGGCTTATCATCGAGCCATTCATAGGTCATCAACTTGCGCCATCGCTCAACCGGTATTTTGGAATTCATTTTATTGTGCAGCAACTGACAGATGCCGCCGATATCCGATTCAACAGCAGCACGTACAAAAGCACTCATGATTTAACCCCCGAATACCGAAGCGACATCGGTACGCCAACGCGCCGCTGGATGAGCATTAATGGATTGCACCAGTTGTTCGGAGAAATCCCACCCCTCCCGATCCATATCAATGTGGTGAGTGAGATAGCCGGTAGGCTCATCCGAATCAACACTTCCTGTTCGCCGCGCCTGTAAGTGCTCTATAAGTTGATTAATAGTTTTCGTGTCGCCTTTAAACTTTGCACCGGTTTTCCAACGGATGAGATCGCAGTGAGAGTTGACGACCGTGAAGTCGCCAGACGGCACGTGATCTTCACGCGGCCCGAACCCCGATAAGCCTCGATAACCGCGTTCAGCGATCGGAGCTATCAGCGCCGGATCTATGTGATTCCATGGTGGCACAATCACAGGTATGAAATGATCTTTAAACAAGTCTTCAAGGCGCATACATCCGTGATCAAGTTCATCAAGCACAACTTGCTCACCACGATGCAAACCAAGCTCCCAGGCGCCTTGCCCCTGCCCTTTTTCTGCATGATTGATATGTGCATAGCCATGCTGTGCCACCTTGACATGTGGTGATGCTTTAACTGCATCGGCTAGATTAACCTCGGCGCCCAGTGGAATAACTGCAAGCAGCAAACCAGTTGTTTCAGTGGTTGAAAATAGTTGGTCAAGCTTTGACCCTGTAGCCACTGCGTCATCATCACGCCACCACAAGTCTGCGATTGCACCTTGAGCCTGCCATGCGTCAAGTTCTTTAGTGAGTAGTTGCCACGAATCCATGATTGCATTTGCCAGACAATGGAGCGGACTACTATAACCTATGTTGGTTATCGCTATGTGGTGTATGGATCAAGTGAATCGCGCAGACCGTCACCGAGGAAATTGAAGGCCAACACCACCAGCATGATCGGAATCATCGGGATCGCTGTCCACGGATAGATTTCTATCGCTGCGAGGCTTTGCGCATCATTCAGCATAACCCCCCAGCTTACCGCCGGCGCTCGCAACCCCAGACCCAGAAACGATAAGGCCGTTTCACCCAGAATCATCGCAGGTATTGACAGCATTGCACTGGCAATCAGGTGACTGGAGAAATTAGGCAGCATGTGTTTTGCGATGATGCGTGATGGCGGTGCCCCCATCATTTCAGCCGCTTGAACATATTCTTCTTCACGCAGACTTAAAAACTTGGCTATGCACATATCAATCATGCAGAAAAAGGGCAGGGGC
>CAZQKJ010000651.1:0-2293 GCA_964593315.1 uncultured Granulosicoccaceae bacterium | reverse complement strand
TTTGAAAAAGGCGATGTTATTGTCGATCTACAGTCTGAATTAAGACAGCAATTTGTGCCGAGCCAACAGGGTGTCACCCGTATAAAAGGCGGTACTCATGCACTGATACAGGCTCTATCGCGCGAACTTGAAGGGGTGATGAGTTGTAACCATGTGGTGCGTGCCTGTCGTAATGATCAATCAGCGACTACAGGCAAAGATCAGTTAACGGTAGATGTACAAGTTAATGATGAACAAAAAACCAGTTCAACCGATGTGCTGATACTGGCGTTGCCGCCTCGCAAGGCGGCACAGTTGATCGCAGATGTGGCGGAGTTCTCTGACGTCTCAAGTGTTTTAAACCAGACGCCCACCTGGATGGCAGCACATGCAAAAGTAGTGATGCTGTACAAAACGGCATTTTGGCGTGAGCGTGGTTTGTCCGGGCGCATTGTGAGTCAGGTAGGGCCGTTGTCCGAAGTGCATGATCACTGCGGTCCCGATGGTCAGTCCGCGGCCTTGTTTGGTTTTTCCGGTGTGCCGGCAGATTTAAGAAAAGATGTCGCGCAGTTCAGTGCAGAGGTTAAAGCGCAACTGGTTCGATGCTTTGGTCAGGATGCGCCTTTGCCCGAAGAAATTATTGTCCAAGACTGGGCTTGTCAAAGGTTCATCGCAACGGATGCCGATCTGGCAGGCCCGATGTCTCATCCTGCTGTGATGGATGAGGTTGTGCGGCAGCCGCACTGGAACAATCGATTGTGGTTTGCCGCATCCGAAACATCTACGGTGAGCCCAGGATTAATCGAAGGGGCTTTGGCTCGAGCGGATGCAGTTGCCGATGAAGTCACTCGCTTATACCGCTAGAGCCTGTACCGTTAGAGCCTATACCGCTAAAGCCTGTACCGAGAGCCTGTACCGCTAGAGCCAGGGCCGCTAAGCCAGGGCGGATATGCCAGGCAAAGAATCACCGCATGTGAAGCGCTAGTCCTTATATGAAACCTGTCTGCAAGTGCTGTAACCTGTGCCTTTGTTTATACTGCCGGTGCGGACCTTGGCAAGTGAGTGCTCACCGATGGCGGGTTGCTTTGTCAGTTCCAATTACCGCTGATGAATCTCGAGTGTAGCCGGGCTTTTCGGTTGATCTCAAATGATGCCTGCCGGTAAGTGCGCTCTTCGTCGGGCTCGACGATAGAAAAAACCAGACAAGTGAATGAACGTTCATCGTGGCCCGGGTCGAACAGGTATACTTAACCTGCTCAAAAATTAAAAAAGGAAATACAACGTGACTTCTAACTCGAATACCTTGCTCGCCGCAGGCCAGCCATTGCCTGTTATCACCTTTCCGCTGGTGGGCGGAGGAACCGCTTCAGTCGGAGAAGCGGGCGATCAAACAACGCTTTTCATTGTTTACCGAGGTAAGCACTGTCCACGCTGCAAAAAATATCTTAATCAGCTTGAGTCTATGAAAAAAGACTGGGCTGATGCGGGTGTATCTGTCGTCTGCGTTTCCGCTGATACTGAAAGCAAGGCCGCTGCTGATGTAGCAGAATTTGGATGGACATTTCCAGTAGGGTACGATCTTGCAGAAGCTGACATGCGTAAGTTGGGCCTGTACGTAAGCGAGCCACTGAGTCCGGAAGAAACCGATAAAAGATTCGCAGAGCCAGGTGCGTATGTAGTAAAGCCCGATGGCACAGTGCAGATTATTGCTATCTCAAACGGGCCTGCCGCACGACCCGACCTGGTAGAGTTACTGGACGGTGTGAATTTTAATATTAAAAATGATCGCCCCACACGGGGTATGGTGGTTTAGGTATACAGATACAATCTGTTGGTGATTGCTGCGCCCTGGTGGGTTATCGGGGCGAGTAATCAAAAATAGCAGAGCAATTGTAAGAGATATGCTATGTCGGATCGATCAGGGCAATTAACATTCAAACTCATGGCATTGCAAATTATTGCGGCATCACTGCTGTTCATTGCAGCGCTTCTTACTTCGAACTTTGCGATTGCTCAGTCAGATAACGATGAAACTTTCACAATAAATTTAGCGAACGCTGATATACGGTCTTTGATCAGCACAGTATCGCTGCAGACGGGCAAAAATTTTATCGTCGATCCTCGGGTGAAAGCCACTGTTACTGTAATTTCCGCCACTCCTGTTACCAAGGATAAGCTATACGAGCTGTTTCTGTCTGTACTTGCAGTGCACGGATTTGCCACAATACCTGCGGGGGATATCATAAAGATAGTGCCTACCGCGGCAGGTGTGCAGGGGCCAGTGCCGGTTTTATCTGAGTAAAGAGCACATCTG
>CAZQKJ010000650.1:0-2302 GCA_964593315.1 uncultured Granulosicoccaceae bacterium | reverse complement strand
GGTGATTAGTTTGTCTTTGTGCATGGATTCAAGTGCATCTGCAAAGCCCTGGCGCTCATAGTACTCGGAGTTCACGCCAATACAGTACAACGTATTGGTTTGTCCTATGGTCAAAAGATCCCGAAGTATTTCAGGCCCCAGATGGCCGAAGGTAAAAGTGCCGGCTGAGACCACAGCACCGTACCCGCGTGCCAGTTTGCGTTGCTCATCTGTGCGGGTCAGATCAATCTGTAACAAATCGCGATACAATTTTTTGTCTGCTGCGGCTGCGAGCATCTCGGGTGAGATATCAATTCCATCGATAACAGATTCCAGCTGAGTGTGTTGTTGCGGGCTTATAGCATCAGTTTGCATCAATGCTTCTGCGACCAGTCCGGTTCCACATCCGATATCAGCTATGGGCGTGTCTTCACCGGTGGCGGATGCTGCATAAACCTCTGCTAACATCTTTGGATAAACATAGCCCATCCTATCAGCAAACTGATCGTCGTACAGGGCAGCGAACTCCCGATAGTAGCCAACGCTATCCTCGGCGGTTTCTATCGCGTACGCGCCTTCGAGCAGTTGTTGTGCTTTTTGGGTTTTTTTATTATCCATGATGACGTCACTCCGAAGTGATGGGTGTGAACATTATGTGACTGCATCAGTGTGAATGGCAAAGCCCTTGGGCAATGATTACGCATTGAGCACACGATTGACAGTCTACTCTGAACCTATCTGCTTGTACGATAACCTGTTAAGCCTGCGAATACCCTCAGATACCGCGCAAGTGCTAATAGATAGCAATACGCAAATAACACGCTATTGGTTGTTTGACTCATGTATCGTTCGCGCTTTTACCCCGGTTTAAATCCTTGTCCACAGGAGAATAAAACAATGCTTAAGCCAGATGGCAGAGTGATTATGATTTCCGGTGCTAACCGCGGCATCGGCAAGGCAGTAGCGCAGGAACTGGCGCGCAGTGGGTATTTGCTGAGCCTCGGTGCTCGAGATCCGGATTCAATCGAGTCTGTCGATGCTGCGATGACCCACCAGTGGGAAGCTACCAGCCCGTGTGATTCCACTGACTGGGTTAGCGCGACGCTCGCGCGATTTGGTCGTATCGATGGTGTTGTGCTGAATGCCGGGGTGATTTACCCGGCGAGTCTTGCTGACGGCAGCGAAGAAGAGATGGATAAAATGTGGGCGGTGAATTTCAAGGGGCCGTTACGCCTTGTGAGGGCCGCCTGGCCTGCGCTTGTTGCGAGCGGGCACGGACGTGTCGTCAATGTGGTTTCTTTGTCGGGTGTTCGGGTGATGGGAGCCGGCAATCTTGGTTACTGCGCGTCAAAACATGCCGCCATGGCATTGACTCATGCGATCAGGCAAGACGGATGGAGCCATGGACTGCGAGCGACAGCGGTTTGCCCGGGACTGGTAGACACGGAAATGGTCTCGTCAGTCACCGCGCCAGAAGGTGAGTTTAAAATGGCACCGCAGGCGATTGCAGCCTCGGTGGCTTATGCGTTATCGCTGCCAAAAGAGGCGTCGGTTGCAGAGATAAAAGTAAATAGCCGTATGGAAAGTATGTTTTAGCGTTCGTGTCTGGTTCACAGAAACCGAGGGTCTTCTTCAGGAAAATCGCGTGTTTGGAAAGAAAGCCCCTTGTCCCAAGCAAAGCTTGCCCAGTCTGTAATCTAATGTTTGGGCTTTAGCGATGTCACTTCACATGCCCGAAGCGCAGTTTTTGCAACGGGTATGTATATCGAAAAACTAACAGGTTTGTCCGGCGAGTAACTTTTTAGTTACATTCCAAAGATCGCTTGAGATTCAGGTTAGTTAAACAAATTGAATGAAATTAGATGACTCTTCTTCCTATCATAGATCTTCATGCTGTCCTGACACGATTGTTACAGAACATGTTTATTCTGTAAGGGCGTTTAGAGTCAGTCGAACGTATCTTTGCTATCTGAATTTTAATGACATTCAATCCGACAATTTATTAGAGCTGACTAAGCTTGTATTCACGCCATAAGCTTTGTTCAACAGGAATTTATAGATAATGCCCTTAGTTAGATGTTTCTTATCCGCTTGTAGTTTTACCGCATCAGCCAGTGCTTTTGCGCTAATGCTGACAGCATCACCCGTCGCGGCGCAGTCCGTAGCGCTCTGTGCTTCTTCTGCCACTGATTTTGATGGTGATGGCTGGGGCTGGGAAAACAACCAGACTTGTGCCGTCGCGGGATCCGCTGCTGCTCAGTCAGTGAACGCCCAACCGGCAAACACCCAATCCTTCAATTCCAATGCTTCTGCGCCCGCTGGC
>CAZQKJ010000649.1:0-2312 GCA_964593315.1 uncultured Granulosicoccaceae bacterium | reverse complement strand
CATTTTCACTATAGCAGTGGCAACTAAATGAAGGAATACACACGAAGATTCTCCAACCGCGTATCCGACTACACGAAGTACCGGCCGGATTATCCCGCTACAGCGTTTGAGTTTTTACAGAAACGATATCAACTCACCAATAATTCGGTAGTAGCCGATGTTGGCTCCGGTACCGGCTTGTTTACAGATCATCTTGTCAAACATGGCTGTCAGGTTCACGCGGTTGAACCAAACGAGCCAATGCGAGCGGAATCCGATAAACGCCTTTCGAATAACCCCAATTACCAGAGCCACCCGGGAACAGCTGAAGCCACAACCCTCAGGGACAACTCGGTAGACCTGGTCACAATGGCTCAGGCTTTCCATTGGTTTGATCAAACCAGAACAGCGACAGAAGTCAGTAGAATTTTAAAACCCGGCGGATCGATTGCACTTATTTGGAATCGGCGCGATGGCTCAACCTCGGCTTTTTTACGTGACTATAATGAGCTTCTGCGCACAATGATTCCAGAGTACAGCAAGGTCAATCATATGAACCTGCAGGACGAAGCATTGCTTGAGTGGATCGGACCAGGCGCTGAGCTACATCAATTCCCTCACGCACAACAGTTTGATTTTGAGGGTTTGCGTGGCAGATTGATGTCCTCATCCTACTGCCCAACACCTGACAACCCAATACACGAACCGCTCATGCAACAACTTGAACAGTTGCACGCCAGGCATGCGTCATCAGGGCTTGTGGCGTTTATATATGAGACCAGCCTGTACGTCAGCTAATATCATAACCGTGACCCATTCACCAACGTGAAGAAGTGAGTGCCATCCGCTGGCGCGCCTGCACCTTGGGGAACATCACCATGAGTGCCGTCTTTTTTTTGCCTCGGCTACAGTTAAGCACTAACATTGAACACACCAGCAATTTAACGGGGGGTGAATCTTGATACATGTCATCGCGAAAATAACCACAAAGCCAGGTATGCGCGCCACCGTACTTGAGGCGTTTCAGGACAACATGCCAGCAGTACATGCTGAGCAAGGTTGCATTGAGTATGAACCGGTAATTGACGCGTCTGATGCCGCAGCGTTCCAAACAGAAATAGGGCCGGATTCATTTATCGTTGTAGAGAAATGGCAAACCATGGACAATCTCCAGGCACATGCCAAATCACCACATATGGCAGCCTACGGAGCAAAGGTTGGTGACATGATAGATGACCGTGCAGTGTACGTGTTGACCGCTGTTTAACCGCCAGCAACACCCTGGGTATTGACGTAGAGTGAATAAACAGAGGTGCTCGCAGCCATAAACAACCGGTTTCTATGCAGACCGCCGAAACAAAGATTGGCACAGCGTTCAGGTAAATCAATACGCCCGATCAATGTACCTTGTGGATCAAATATATGCACGCCGTCCAGCCCATCTTCACCCATACCCCACCCGCACCACAGATTACCGTTTATATCCAGTCTGAACCCGTCCGGAGTGCCTTTGGGTCCAGCATCGATAACAACACGTTGATTTTCCAGCTGTGAGCCATTCACTACATCAAGGGCTAATATGTGTCGCGGCTGACTACGCGATTCCACGATATATAAAATCGACTCACAGGGAGAGAACGCCAATCCGTTGGGCTGGTTAATCCCCTCAGCTACCACCGAGATCACACCATCAGAATCTATGCAATAAACATTCGAGGGTAGCTCAGGTTCTGATTTTTCACCTTCGTAAAAACCGAGAATGCCAAATACCGGATCGGTAAACCAGATAGATCCATCCGATTTACAAATAATATCGTTTGGAGAGTTAAAAGGCTTGCCTTTATAGTTGTCAGCAATCACTGTAACACTGCCGTCAATCTCGGTTCGAGTGACACGGCGCTTGAGATGTTCGCAGGTTAACAATCTTCCCTGCCTGTCACGCGTGTTGCCGTTGCCGTTGTCAGATGGCTTTCTAAAAACACTGGTAGCACCCGATTGTTCGTCCCATCGAGACTATTGATGCCGGTGTAACCAGGCTTGCGCAGATCTGCTTTCGTGAGTTTGGTGTGCCGGAACATGGTCAAAATCGCCCACGTTAACGAAGCAAAAAATCTCTTTCGCAGGACACAACAATCATGAGCACAGAGTGGACACCCAGTCAGCGTTATCCTGATCCATCCGTTGTGTCAGTTACGCCGACATTTGATCAATATAAACTACCACTGGCTAAGGTGGAGAAAATTGCCACTGGCTTTAGATGGTGTGAAGGTCCGGTGTGGTTTGGTGATCAACGTGTATTGATGTGGAGCGATGTTCCCGGCAATACAATGTAT
>CAZQKJ010000648.1:0-2316 GCA_964593315.1 uncultured Granulosicoccaceae bacterium | reverse complement strand
ATCAGGACATCACCGGTGCTGCGAAACTGGCAGCAGCCGAGAGTGGTGCCGCGGGTGGCAATGGCGCTGGTACGGCGGGGGAGACACCATCATGATTCCACTGTCGCATTTTCTAACGCTTGGTGCGATTCTGTTCGGGCTTAGCATTGCGGGTATTTTCCTGAATCGTAAAAATATCATCATCATTTTGATGTCACTTGAATTGATGTTGCTGGCTGTAAACATTAACTTTGTCGCGTTCTCCTACTTTCTGGGAGATACCGCCGGTCAGGTATTTGTATTTTTTATTCTGACTGTGGCAGCGGCGGAAGCCGCCATTGGCCTTGCGATTCTGGTGGTGCTGTTCCGTAATCGCGGCACGATTAACGTTGCTGATCTCGATCAGCTGCAGGGGTAATTGATGAAACTCCTCTATATCCTCACACCATTAGCGCCACTGTTCGGTGCCATTGCTGCCGGTTTTTTTGGCAATAAGCTGGGACGTACCAACTCGCACCGGGTCACTATTGCAGGCGTTGCAGTCGCACTCTTGCTGTCTGTTATTGCACTGATGCACAGCATTTCCGGTGGGGCAGTCTTTAACGAGACTATCTACACCTGGATGGTCACCGGCGGCATTAAATTCGAAGTCGGTTTTCTGGTCGACCGATTAACCGTTGTCATGATGACCGTGGTCACATCGGTATCCCTGATGGTGCACATATACACCATTGGCTATATGCACGATGATCCAGGCTACCAGCGCTTCTTTAGTTATATATCGTTGTTCACCTTTGCTATGTTGATGCTAGTCATGGCCAACAACTTCATGCAGTTGTTTTTTGGTTGGGAAGCGGTAGGGCTTGTATCGTATTTGTTGATTGGCTTCTGGTACAAAAAACCAACTGCTATCTTTGCAAACTTAAAAGCTTTTCTGGTCAACCGGGTAGGGGACTTTGGTTTTCTGTTGGGAATTGCCGCTATTGTTATGTATGCAGGCACACTCAATTACACCGAAGCCTTTGCCGCAGCTCCGGGGCTGGTGGGTACGACCATGGAAATTATCCCGGGTGCTGGCTGGTCGGTACTCACCGTTACCTGTATTTGTTTGTTTATCGGTGCCATGGGTAAGTCTGCGCAGATTCCGTTGCACGTCTGGTTACCGGATTCAATGGAAGGCCCGACACCAATCTCGGCGCTGATCCACGCCGCGACCATGGTGACCGCTGGCATCTTTATGGTGGCGCGTATGTCACCGCTTTTCGAACTCTCTGCTACGGCATTGAGCTTTGTATTGGTGATCGGTTCACTGACAGCGCTACTGATGGGCTTGATCGGTATTGTTCAGAACGATATCAAGCGCGTGGTGGCTTACTCTACTTTGTCGCAGCTGGGTTATATGACGGTGGCGCTCGGTGCATCTGCTTACAGCGCGGCTATTTTTCATCTGATGACTCATGCATTTTTCAAAGCATTGCTGTTCCTCGCTGCGGGTAGTGTGATTATCGGTATGCACCATGAGCAGGACATCCGCAAAATGGGTGGCCTGAAAAAGTACATGCCAATCACTTACTGGACGTCACTGATTGGTACGCTGGCACTGATAGGCTTTCCGGGTTTCTCGGGCTTCTTCTCGAAGGACGCTATCATCGAGGCAGTACACGGGTCGAGTACTCCGGGGGCAGGCTTTGCCTTCATCTGTGTGTTGCTGGGCGTATTCATTACTGCCTTCTACAGTTTCCGAATGTTCTTTCTGGTCTTCCATGGCGAAGAGCGTTTTGACGACCACACCCGTGAGCATTTACATGAGTCACCGAAGGTAGTGACCTGGCCTTTGATACTGCTCGCTATTCCATCGGTGATTCTGGGTGCATTGACCATCGGACCGATGTTGTTTGGCGATGTCTTTAACGGCGTTATTTTTGTAGATCCTGCGCGTGATGTTCTGGCGGAGATAGGCAGCCACTACCACGGTGCTTTCAATTTTGTGCTGCATGGTTTCAAGACACCGGCGCTGTATCTTGCACTGGCTGGTGCTGTCAGCGCCTGGTACATCTACCTGAAAAACATTGCCATTGCCGACTGGTTTGCCAACAAGTTTGGATTTATCCACCGATTGCTTGAAAACAAGTATGGCTTTGATGATTTCAATCAAAAGGTTTTTGCCGGTGGCAGTCTCGGTCTTGCCGACAAGCTCTGGACGGTGGGTGATGTAAAACTGATAGACGGATTGATGGTGAACGGTTCTGCCAACAAAATCGGTTTTTTCTCGACGGTTGTGCGCCAGTTGCAGACTGGTTATTTGTATCACTATGCATTCGCAATGATCGCCGGTCT
>CAZQKJ010000647.1:0-2318 GCA_964593315.1 uncultured Granulosicoccaceae bacterium | reverse complement strand
CCATTGGATACTAGCGCTATCCGCTACCGTTTTGGTTAGTAACATCAATTACAGCTGGTTAGTGGTCGAAAATAGAAAGAAGTTGTAACTTACAGTGCCAGACGTTTAACAAGGCATCTACAAATCCTCAAAGAATAAGCTGTCTCGACTTTTGTCGTATAATCTATGATGTGTCGAAATCAACTAACAAAGAAAAGCGGGCTCGCAAGCGTCACAAGAAATCGTGCGAGGGGAAAGTCGCTTACCCGGACAAAAAAAGCGCAAAGATCAAAGCCGAGTTCATGCGTGAAAAGAAAAATCAGGCCAGCATTCAGCACTACGAGTGCCAGGAATGCGGCCAATGGCACCTCGGGAACCGCAACTGGTAACGATCCCTCTTCGCACGCTGTGTGTGGGGACTCATTGCAAAATCTGCAGCGTTCAATTGCTCATGTGACATTACGACACCTGCCCCTCAATTTCGTGCCTCCAATTGGGTGCCGGGAAATTTCCACGGCGCTATGATATTTAATGAGGCACATCGTGTCTCAACGCAAATTACCCCTAACTAATCTCAGTTTCCAGCCAATACTTAATTATCTACTAAGCTGATACAAGGTACACTCATCCGCACAGAACGGCTGGTGTATTCCGGACGTAACCTTCCAACAATTAAAATACTTTTGCCATGTACACCCTCATAATTGTCTTTTTCCTCGTGTCGATCATCGCGTCGTTTCTTTGCTCTGTCTTAGAAGCCGTGCTGTTAAGCATTAGCCCCGCTTACGCGCAGCGGCAAGTCACTGAAAACCCGCCTATCGGTGAAGCGCTAACAGAGTATCGCAACAATGTAGATCGTCCATTAGCCGCAATCCTTACCTTAAACACAATAGCGCACACGGTGGGCGCGATTGGTGTAGGCGCCCAAGCGGCTGCCATCTGGAATGATTCGATCATGGCAACGATTGTTGTGCCTGTGGTGATGACATTGGCTATTTTAATACTGTCAGAAATTATTCCAAAAACCATTGGTGCACTTTACTGGAAAGAACTCACCGGTTTCACGGTAAAAACACTGAAGTTCATTATTCTAATTCTTGGACCGTTTGTAGTTATAAGCCAATTCATCACACGCTTGATCATGCGCGATAAAAGCAAAAGCGTACTAAGCCGTGCTGACTTTACCGCTATGGCTGAGCTCGGTGCTAAAGAAGGCGTGTTCGATGAACGCGAGTCCACCCTTCTGCATAATTTTATGCGATTTAAGTCTGTGAACACTGAAGACATAATGACCCCGCGTACCGTGGTCATCGCGGCACCAGAAGATCAAACGTTTGCAGCTCTCCATAACAAGTACCCCGATTTACGATTTTCAAGAATTCCAATTTACTCTGGCAGCATTGATAATGTTACTGGCTACATCATGCGGGACGATCTGCTCGCAGCCCTGGTTGACGATCGCGACAACGAACCACTTTCTGTACTACGCAGAGACCTGAAGGCTGTTAACGAAGAATTTCCATTACAAGAGTTATTTGAGCACTTAACTACGGAGCGTACTCATATAGCCATGGTAGTAGATAAGTTTGGCGGCATGGCGGGGCTGGTGACAATGGAAGATGTGATTGAAACACTGCTGGGCATGGAGATTGTCGACGAAGTCGATGATGCAGTAGATATGCAAGCGCTGGCCAGAAAGCAATGGCAAGTCAGGGCAGCGAAAATGGGATTGATTGAACAAGATGGGGTATCTGAGTAAAGTCTGTAGCTGTGTACTGGCGCAAACAGTGTGGCCATATGAGAGCCTGGCATTTGTTCTACAGCAAGACATCAATTGCAGGGAGTAGCCACTCCCTTTCTCAAGAGTTTCAAAGGTATTAAAGTCTCTAACAGACACTATTCTACGTGTCTTAATAAATTGTTGCCTCTGCTAAAACGCCGATGAATGTAGAGCACTCGCTCTCTGAACCTTGTTAAGAGAATTAAAAGTGGCCACCAAATGCTACCACCACCACCTTGCGACGTACTTCCACCCGGCGGATTTGTTTGAATTAACGTCTGCCCGGTAGTTTCGGTACTTTCCGCGTTCGTGGGAGTTTCCGGAACTGTAGTCTGTGTGATGTCAGGATCATCTATTGTGTTAGCCGTTGTATTTCCCGAATCGGAGACACCGTCATTGGTATCAGAAGTGTCTGTCGATCGCCCTGCGATAATACTTAGAAACCCTCCGGTGCTTAACCCTAAAAAAGTGTTGTCACCTGTAGAAGCGATAACAGGTATCGGCACTGAACCTCCACCGCTAAAAGATTCTTCGATTAGCGTTGTCCAGTAACCGGAGC
>CAZQKJ010000646.1:0-2325 GCA_964593315.1 uncultured Granulosicoccaceae bacterium | reverse complement strand
CCCGGACCATTTCTGGATCTCGGCACTGGCAGTGGCGTGATCGCCATTTGTGTCGCCAAAGAATTGCCTGAAACTAACGTGATGGCAGTCGACAACAGCAATGCCGCACTGGAAGTCGCACTATCAAACGCAAGGCAGTTACGTGCCGGTGTGAGCTTCAGGCAATCCAACTGGTTTGAACAGCTCAGCGATAGCCAATTCGCGGTCATCGCTGCCAACCCACCCTACATTGCCGACAATGACCCCCACCTGAAACGCGACGGACTACCGCACGAACCGATCAACGCCTTGCGATCTTGTGACAATGGCATGGCCGATATCGCTGCTATCATTACCAATGCATCGGCTCACCTGCGGCACTCGGGCTGGCTCTTGATTGAACACGGACACGATCAAGGCTTACCAACACGCACACTAATGGAAGAAAGCTTTAACTGTGTAGAAACGATAAAAGATCTGGCTCACAACGACAGAGTCACTCTCGGGCAAATAGCATGACCGCTCTTACCAATACAGATACACCAAGCCGCAGTCAGTTCACTGCAGATACAACGTATGCAGCGATAGACCTTGGGTCCAACAGCTTCCATATGGCGGTTGCCAGCTCGACTGACTCACACCTGCAAATGATTGATAAGTTGCGCGAACCGGTTCGTTTAGGTGCCGGGCTTGATAAAAAAAATAACATTACAAGCAAAACCATGAAGCAGGCGCTGGAATGCCTCTCCATGTTTGGCCAGCGACTAAAAGACGTACCCCCCAGGCAAATTCGTGCTGTCGGCACTAACACATTGCGCCGCGCACGCAACTCTGATGAATTCAATGCAGCAGCTGTAGAGATGCTCGGTGTGCCAGTAGAAATTATTGCAGGCCGGGAAGAAGCAAGACTCATCTACTGCGGTGTCACCTACGGTGTGCGCGATGACAAAAAACGCCTGGTCATCGATATTGGCGGTGGCAGTACAGAGTTCATAGCGGGCAATGGAATTAATGCCAATGTTATGGAGAGCGTCAACATGGGCTGTGTCAGCGCCAACAACCTGTGGTTCGACAACACTAAAAAAACATCAAAGCAATTTGAAAAAGCTATTGCCAACGCAAAGCGTGAAGCACGCGCTATTGTGCCGCAATACCTGCAACACGGTTGGGACCTGTGCATTGGTTCAAGCGGCACCATCAAAGCCACAGAAAAAATACTACAGGCTTACCACCCTGAAGACAGCGGTATCAGGCGTGACCGGCTTGAAGCCCTGATAGAGAAAATCTGCAAAAAAGGACCAGACATTCTCAAAGATGTTTCTACTATCGGCGACGACAGACGTGTAGTGATACTCGGTGGCCTTTCAGTTCTAATGGCAGCGTTTGAGATACTTGATATCAAACACATGCAAGTCTCACATTCCGCACTGCGTGAAGGCGTGATAATCGATCTTGCCGGTGACTCACTAAACGATCATGTCAGACGCAATGCAGTCAATGATATGCAACGACGCTTCCAGGTTGATGTTAATCAGGCAACCCGCGTATTTTCCACCGCTGAAACTCTATTCAACGCCGCACTGGAACAATGGAACCTTGACCCACAACGCGACTGGGCAGCCCTGAGATCCGCCAGCCACCTGCATGAAGTGGGTTTATCAGTAGCGCATGTGCAGTATCACAAACACGGTGATTATCTATTACGCCATGCTGACATGTTGGGTTTTTCAAGAAACGATCAGGAATTTATAGCAGCCCTGGTGCGCAATCATCGTAGAAAGATCGATGTCAATGTTGTGCAGTCCATGCGTCAGTCAGAACAATCCCGCTACTACAAACTACTTGCACTGTTGCGACTGGCATCCCTGTTCCATCGCACCCGTCACGAAGATCACGTACCAGAGTTCAAAGCGGAGTTCTCAGACAGCACCATAACGCTGCACAGCGAACCCGAATGGCTGAAAAACCATCCACTGACCTATGCAGACATAGAAGACGAGATAGAGAAATTAAGTGGTGTCGGCTATCACCTTCGGCTAAACCCGCCCGACTAGCGTTTGGATCTATACCAAGTCCGCAGCTTACGCATTCCGAACTACCTGCATTCCTGGTGTAACCACCCCGTAAAATAGTAGCGCAAGCAATTTACACTGCCCCTAACAATAGGGTATTAACAATGTCGTCGTTCCGGTTATTGGTGCTGTTGCAATCAAACCGACACCGACTGGTGCTCCTGCCCCTGTCGCAGACAAAGCCACTCCACCGAATCTCTGCCCCCAAGCTGCAACAGTGCCGGCCGCGCCACTCACCGCCATATCATCAGCTTCTTTTAAGGCACCTCCAATA
>CAZQKJ010000645.1:0-2326 GCA_964593315.1 uncultured Granulosicoccaceae bacterium | reverse complement strand
GTATCAGAAGGCGCCCACAGCGCCTTCGCACTGTGCAGACCACCCGGTCACCACGCAGGGATTGATCTGTACGGTGGATATTGTTTCTTAAACAACGCAGCGATTGCCGCACAGGGTTTTCTGAATCAAGGCGCTGCCCGAGTCGCCATACTGGATGTAGATTTTCATCACGGCAACGGCACACAAGATATATTCTACCAGCGAGATGATGTGTTATTTCTATCCTTGCACGGTGCACCGAAAGACGCCTTTCCTCATTTTCTGGGCTACGCTGATGAAACAGGTGAAGGTCGTGGCGAAGGCTTTAATGCTAACTACCCAATGCCTCCGGGAACAGTATATGCAGACTGGTTAACTGCTCTTCAGGATGCACTCAAGAAAATAACTGCCTACTCCCCTGACACTTTAATAGTATCTTTGGGAGTGGATACATTTAAAAATGATCCGATCAGTTTCTTTAAACTTGAATCCAACGATTTCAGCCACTATGGCAAAGAGATCGCAAAGCTCAACTTTCCAACCTTATTTGTGATGGAAGGTGGCTACGCTGTAGAGGAGATTGGCATCAATACAGCCAATGTACTGACTGGCTTTCTTGATCGCTAGCACTTTTCTTACAGATCTTGTAGTTTTATTACACAATTGCACGGTATATTAAACTGTACTTTTGCAGCAGTACAACTGACAGGAGATGCTAATGCCAGAAATACTCACCGACGTCCAGGTAAAGTCTTACGAGGATACTGGCTATCTGATTCTTGAACGTCACTTACCCATGACGATCATTGAAAATATACGCGCTGAAATAGCAAGGTTCGAAGAAGAGTCGCGCAGTATGAGTGAGTCCAATGAAAGACTGGAACTGGAAGAAGGCCACACCGCAGAACAGCCGCGAATCCGACGCATCAGGCTACCTCATACCATCAGC
Source organism: uncultured Granulosicoccaceae bacterium (assembly GCA_964593315.1). Taxonomy (GTDB): domain Bacteria; phylum Pseudomonadota; class Gammaproteobacteria; order Granulosicoccales; family Granulosicoccaceae. The sequence goes on along the minus strand of CAZQKJ010000645.1, from coordinate 1,398 downwards.
GATATGATGCGGGAGCTAATGTATTCAGATCACATTCTCGCGCCTGCAAGAGATTTAATCGGCCCCGATCTACGCTTACACACCACCAAGCTCAATATGAAGTCACCAGAAAACGGCGCTGTGATTGAATGGCATCAAGATTACGCATTCTACCCACACACCAATGATGACATACTCGCCATTGGCGTCATTATTGATGACATGGAAAGCGCTAACAGCCCCTTGATGGTCTATCCGGGAAGTCACAAGGGGCCAGTGTATGATCATCACATTGATGGTGTCTTTGCCGGCGCGTTTATCCCCGATGAAGTCGGACTTAATGCAGATAACGCAGTTGAATTGAAAGGCCCTGCTGGCTCAATTTCAATTCACCACGGTAGAATCGTACATGGATCATCCGCCAACACGTCTGATCAGGCGCGAAGAATATTGTTCTACGAAATGATGGCAGCAGACGCTTTCCCTATTAACGGGTCATTGACACAATGGAATGGTATTGAAGACTACAACACTCGAATGCTGTGTGGTGAGCCAACTATAAGCCCGCGCTTGAAGGATATCCCCATCCGTATTCCTCAGCCGCAACCCGATGTGCCTGTATCAATATACGAGATACAAAAAGGTCTCGGAAAAAGTGGTTTTCAAAGCAGCTGATGGATAGTTGCTGTTGCCCTCGCCTGCAAATAACAGCGTATAGGGCACGTCATCGAAATCACGGTCCTGCTTACACTTTGTGCTCAACACCATTGAACACGCCACGTGCCTGAAACTTACGACTATATAGTAGTTGGTGCAGGATCAGCAGGTTCTGTTATCGCCAACCGGCTCAGTGCAAATCCGGAAGTATCCGTGTGTTTAATCGAAGCTGGCCCGACCGACAATACTCCGTTAATTAGCACCCCACTCGGCCTGATGTTGCTGGCAAAGAATCCTCGATATAACTGGCTATACCAGTCAACAGCGCAGGCAGGAACGGCTCAAAGACAAATACCGATACCCCGTGGCAAAGTACTGGGTGGCTCATCTGCGATCAACGGCATGGTTTATATTCGTGGTCACCGCGCTGACTACGACGCATGGGCTGATGCTGGTTGTAATGGATGGAGCTATGAATCAGTACTACCCTATTTTAAAAAGTCTGAATCGAACAACGACTCAACTCTTAACGCCGACTGGCACGGTAACAATGGAGAGTTATCTGTCAGTCACTTGCGAGATCCTAATCCTCTGGATCAGGTATTTATACAAGCAGCGGGTCAGTTGCAGATTAGCACCTGTGATGATTTCAATTCTCCTGAGCCTGAAGGTGTAGGCATTTATCAGGTCACTCAACAAGCAGGCCGCAGACACTCAACCAGTGCGGCATTTCTTGAACCGGTAAAAAAACGCAATAACCTG
>CAZQKJ010000644.1:0-2331 GCA_964593315.1 uncultured Granulosicoccaceae bacterium | reverse complement strand
GCCTTGGGCGAGGAAATTTTCATAATCTAGGGCGCCATTCTCAACTCTATCGCCTATATATTCGGGATCATCATATTGGATAACTTCAGGTTTGACTGAGGTTAGAATGAGTGCGTCTTGAAGAACGGGCATAAGCTCACTATCGACGATGATTATTTTTGATCCCGCATGGTCGAGCTGGAAGGCAATGACTGCCGCATCGAGCCGCGTATTGATAGAGTGTAGTATCGCGCCGCACATTGGCACACCGTAATGGGCTTCGAGCATAGCGGGGGTATTAGCTAAAAGCGCAGAGACCGTATCGCCTCGTCCAATTTCGCGTTGGGAGAGGGCAGAGCCTAGCTGTCTTGAGCGTGTGTAAAAATCCAAATAATTACGGCGGAGAGGGCCATGGATAATCGCCGTATGGTCTGGGAAGACCAAGGCTGCTCGTTCCAAAAATGTTAAAGGCGTCAGCGGTTGGTAATTCGCAGGATTGCGGTCTAAATCCGTATTAAAGGGATTTGTCATACGGAATTACTTATCTTGCCAAATGGGCTGCCGCTTTTCAATGAAAGCGCCTATACCTTCCTCGGCATCTCGGGCGAGCATATTTTCTACCATAACGTTGGAGGCATAATCATAAGCCTTTGATAACGTCATCTCTCTTTGCTTATAAAAGGCTAGCTTTCCGGTCGCTAATGTCATGCTGGATTTAGAGGCAATTTTAAGGGCTAGAGCTGTCGTGGTTTCGCGCAAATTCCTCTCATTAACTGCGCTATTGATCAGCCCTATCTCTGCCGCGCGAGAGGCAGAGACCATATCGCCCGTCAGTAACATTTCCATGGCGTGTTTGTTCGAAACATTGCGCGATAAAGCCACCATAGGTGTTGAGCAGAAGAGTCCGATATGCACGCCGGGTGTACTAAATTTGGCTGTGTCTGCCGCGACGGCCAAATCACAACTGGCGACAAGCTGACATCCTGCGGCGGTAGCCACGCCCGTAACCTCGGCAATAACGGGTTTGGAACAATTCACGATAGTCTGCATCAGGGTCGAACACATGGCCATGACCTTAGTAAAATAATCCCGGCCTCTATCACTGGCCTTACGGCCTGCCGTCATTTCTTTGAGATCATGCCCCGCGCAAAAAGCAGGCCCCTTTGCGGCTAAAATAATAACTCGTACATCTTTATCATCCGAAGCCTTAGATATAGCTCCGGTAAGCTGGGTGAGCATGGCCTCAGATAAAGCATTACGCCGTCCGACATCATTTAAGGTTAAACGCAATATGCCGCTATCTTCTTGTTCGCGAAGCAATATATCAGTCGATTTATCTACCATCTGCGGCGTCCTTGTGGTGTCTGTGTAAAGTTCTGCCAGTCAATTTATGATAAAACAATAGGTGGATATCTATTATGCACCTTTCGTGATTTTCTTTTTCGGATCATAGAATGGTTTCTGGACAACTCTCGCTGAGACAGTATCCGTTCTCATGCGTACGCCGAGCGTTGTCCCTATTTCTGTAAATTCAGTTGCTATCATCGCTAAAGCGATATTCTTTTTTAGACGCGGGGAATAAACAGCGGATGTAACTTTCCCGACGATATGGCCATCTTTTGATATCTCCCAGAAAGTTGTGTTTGGACCACTTAAAGGGGGACAGTCTATTATGAGGCCGACTTGTTTGCGGTTTACGCCTTTATCCCGGATTTTACGCAAGGCGGATTTACCTATAAAGTCAGCCTCCATATCCACATTTATTAGTCTGTCTAAGCCTAATTCAAATGGATTGGTGCTCATATCCGCATCGGCGTGATAAGACAGCATTGCGCCTTCTATTCGCCGGATGGAAGATGTATGACCTGGCTTGAGGCCAAAGGGTTTACCTGCGGCCATTATCTTTTCCCACAGCTCATCTCCTTTTGAACCATCTCGTAAATACAGTTCATACCCTAATTCACTTGACCACCCCGTACGTGATACAATGAGCGAAATCCCGTCAAGATCCAGCTCACGTAGCCAGTAATATTTCAAGTCCATTATATCGTCGCCAAACAAGGCTTTCATAACTTCACCAGATTTTGGCCCTTGAAGTTGAAGGGGGGAGACATCTGGCTCGGTTATTACAACATCCATTCCAGAATGTATGGCTACGCCTTGGGCCCAGAGTAAAATATCACTATCGGCTAGTGATATCCAATAATGGTTTTCGGCCAAGCGCAATAATATGGGGTCATTTAATATGCCGCCCTCAGCATTTGTAATCAGTATGTATTTACATTGCCCAACTTTTAGCTTCGACAGATCTCTTGGCGTGAGCATCTGAATAAATTTTGAAGCATCTGGCCC
>CAZQKJ010000643.1:0-2341 GCA_964593315.1 uncultured Granulosicoccaceae bacterium | reverse complement strand
TAGCAATGATCACTTCCGATGCAGATGACTGTTGTGCTTTCTCGTAGACATGCAACACCATTTCTTTGCCACATATTTTCGCAAGCGGCTTACCGGGATAACGGGTAGAACTATATCGCGCCGGAATCACCACTTTAAAATTTGTATCAGTTTGCAAGGGCTTTTTTCTCCGATGTTACCCGCGCTGCACTAGACAAGAATTTATGTTCGATCTGTTGATCCAGCACTGCGTACACCGGCAGATACCAGCAATTCCTGAACCCGAACTGCCGACATTTGACAGCATCTTTCTCCGTCAATATAACAGGCAGATCATCATCAAACTCAAGATCGCTTCTTTGATAAACCGCATGATCAGCCTTGGCATGCTCATAAAGTGTCAGCCCTTGCGATGTCAGGAAATCAAAAAATCGCTGTGGCGAACCAATTCCCGCCACAGCGTGTACTGCGCCACCACTGAAAGATTCCAGAGTTCTTGTTAGCGATTGATCCGCCAGGTTTACCAGGGTCGAGCCCTGCAACTCGTAGCCAGGTGACAGGCGATCTCTACCGCTTTGAACAACCAGATCAACGCTCGCGAGCCTTGCTACCGGTTCTCGCAACGGCCCGGCCGGCAGACAGAACTGGTTGCCATAAAGATACTCGGAATCAACCACAGCGATTTCGAGATCACGTTTTAATGCGTAGTGTTGCAATCCATCATCACAAAGGACAATGTCACAAGCAGAATATGACAGCAGAAGTTGTACCGCACTCACGCGCTTTGTGCAGACAACCACCGGCAAGCCACTGCGAGCAGCCAGCATAATCGACTCATCACCCACCACCGCAGGATCAGAATCAGGAGCCACTACAACAGGCATGCTGCCGGTACTACCGCCATATCCCCGACTCACAATGCCGACACTATAACTCTGGTTTTGCAATAGTTTTGCGAGCGCCAGCACCAGAGGTGTTTTTCCGGCACCTCCTACTACGATATTACCGACAACAACCACCGGCACGGGAGCGTCCCAACTGCTCAACACGCCTGTTCTGTAGAACAGATAACGCAGTCTTGCCAGTGACATAAAGACCAAAGACAACGGATACAGCAACCAGCTTTTAAGGTTTCTACTGGCCCAGTGAGTTGGCCTTGCAAGTTTCATTTAACCTTTACTGTCTTCTTGATCACCACTGACACGATCACCCGCAGGCGGCTCTTTGGTCTTATGATCCTCAGCAGCTCCACCCTGCAAATAGGCATAGTAACCATTGTTAGCCAGCAACTCACGGTGTGTACCGGTCTCGACAATACTGCCATTATCTATTGCAATGATTCGATCGGCGTGCTCGATGGTACTCAGACGATGAGCTATAACAAGCGTAGTGCGGTTTTTCATCAGCTCGGTTAACCCCTGTTGAACTTTGCGTTCCGATTCTGTATCAAGTGCAGAGGTTGCTTCATCAAGAATCAATAAAGGTGCGTCTTTAAGAATGGCGCGTGCAATAGCGATTCTCTGTCTTTGACCTCCTGACAACATCACGCCATTCTCCCCCAACACAGTCTCATAACCCGATTCAAGTCTCTCTATAAAATCGTGAGCATGAGCCAACCTACACGCCGCAATGACTCTGTCTCTATCAACAACCTCTGTTTGTCCGTAAGCGATATTGGCAAGTGCAGTATCATTAAACAGGATGACTTCCTGTCCCACATAGGAGATATGTGAGCGCAAGCTTGCAAGTGTGTACTCGCGAATGTCCCGCTCGTTCACTCTTATGGTGCCGCCGGTTATGTTATACAAACGAGGCAGCAGATTGGCTATGGTTGACTTTCCGCTACCAGAACCGCCAACCAGCGCGATGACTTCTGTTGCACGCACGCTAAATGAAATATTTTGTAGTACCGGATTGGTATCAATATAGTGGAAGCTAACCTTGTCAAACTCGATACTGATACTGTCCGCTGAAAGCTTCTGCGTTCCCGTATCTATTTCAGATTCGGCATCAAGCACATCAAACACACTCTCACCTGCGGCAATGCCTGCCTGAATTTTCGCATTGACATTAGTGAGCGCTTTCAACGGTGCAAACAGCATCATCATCGCCGTTATGAAAGACATAAATACACCAACTGACACCTGTCCGACTATAACCCCGACGATCCCAGATAAACAATCACCGCAAGGGCAATTGCCACCAGAAACTGGATAACCGGTGAACTGGCAGCCACAGTAATGATCTCTTTGACTGTCAGACTGCGGTTCCTTTCGTTTACTTCTTCAAAACGTTTACGCTCATAATCGTGCGCACCGAAAATCTTCACCAGCCGCTGCCCTTCAACCGCCTCTTCTATCAC
>CAZQKJ010000642.1:0-2341 GCA_964593315.1 uncultured Granulosicoccaceae bacterium | reverse complement strand
ACACCTGCATTGCTCAAAGCTCACGGGGTAGAAACTATATTGATGGCCGTGCCCTCGGTCAGCAGTGCGAGAATGAAGGAGGTGCTTGAATCTCTACGATCATTTGATTGCCGGGTTCAGACGCTTCCGTCAATTGATGACATCATGTCTGATCGGGTTACCACCAGAGATGCTCAAACTTTGCCGTTGGAAGAACTAATAGGCCGTGAGCAAGTAGCGCCTGATATGCAGCTGATGCAGCAGAACGTTACCGGCAAGGTCGTCATGGTGACAGGTGCAGGTGGGTCAGTAGGCGGTGAGCTCTGTCGTCAGATATTACCTTTGAAACCGGCGGCGCTGGTTTTGTTCGAGGTGTCAGAAGGGGCTCTGTATACCATCGAAAACGATTTGAACGCACTTGCAGCAGCAGGGGCAGACAGCTCTACCCCTGTTCATTGTGTTCTGGGGAATGTCACGTTTAAAAATGAAATTGCCCACACGATACAAAGTTATGGTGTGAATACGTTGTTTCATGCTGCTGCTTACAAGCACGTGCCAATGGTTGAAAGTAATCCCCAGCCAGCTGTGCGTACCAACATATTCGGTAGCCTGGCAACGCTCGAGGCTGCGATAGAAAACAACGTAGAGAATTTTCTGCTAATCAGTACCGACAAAGCCGTTCGTCCGACCAATGTTATGGGGGCGACCAAGCGTGTGGCCGAGATGGTTGTTCAGGCCAAGGCTGCACAGGGGGCCGGCAACACCGATGTGTGCATGGTTCGTTTCGGTAATGTTATCGGGTCGTCTGGTTCGGTTGTGCCGCGTTTTTCGCAGCAAATCAAAGACGGTGGGCCGGTCACTGTTACTCACAAAGAAATCGTTCGTTACTTTATGTCTATCCCTGAGGCAGCACAGCTGGTGATTCAAGCCAGTGCGCTGTGTAAAGGTGGAGATGTATTCTTATTGGATATGGGTAAGCCAGTGCAGATTGCGGACCTCGCAAAGTCGTTGATTTATTTGCACGGTAAAACCGTTAAGGATGAAAACAACCCGCGAGGCAGTATAGAGATTCGCTACACCGGACTGCGTGAGGGTGAAAAGCTGTTTGAAGAGCTACTGATTGATGAAACTGCAGTAGCCACATCTCATCCGAAAATATCCCGGGCTGAAGAGAATTACCTGGAGTGGCAAAAACTTGAGCCGGTACTGCAGAGATTTAAGTCGGTCATGCAGGCGGATCCGGATAACCAGATGATAGAACTCCTGAAGGAGATTGTGAGTGGTTATGCCCCGAATCGATCTGCCGAACTTGACCAGCCTGTCGACATGAAGCCTGTCGCTACACCGCCAGAACTGGTCTAGCGATTGCTCAAAAGTGGTATCATTACGGAAAAAGAGCGGTATTGCTCTTTATCCCGTGCAATCGTTCTCTGGCTCATGTATGAGTAGTCTTCCTCCCTGGCCCAATTATTCCACTGAAGAAGCGGATATTGTTAAGCGTGTGCTGTTGTCCAACCAGGTGAATTACTGGACAGGTCAGGAGGCGCGTTTTTTCGAGCAGGAGTTTGCTGCAAGGTTCGAATCGGGCTACGCCATTGCACTGGCTAACGGGACACTCGCGTTAGATCTCGCCCTCTATGCACTGGATATTGGTCCTGGAGATGAGGTTATTGTCACCTCAAGATCTTTTATTGCGTCCGCTTCTTCGGTAGTTAACTGCGGTGCCAGGGCTGTCTTCGCAGATGTGGATAGAGTTAGCCAGAATATCTCTGCCGAAACCATTGCTCCTGCGATCACAAAAAAAACCAAGGCGATTATTTGCGTACATCTGGCGGGTTGGCCTTGCGATATGGAAGAGATCGTCGCCTTGGCTGATCAGCACGGTATTGCCGTTATTGAAGATTGTGCGCAGGCACATGGCGCGAAAGTGAACGGTCGATCGGTGGGTACTTTTGGTGTTATCGGGGCGTGGTCTTTTTGTCAGGATAAAATCATGACCACGGGTGGCGAAGGTGGAATGATCACCACTGACGATGAGGCCTTGTATCGAAAAATGTGGTCATTCAAGGATCACGGAAAAAATATTGATAAGGTGCGTGAGCCATCAACTACCAATGAGTTCAAATGGATCCACGACTCCATTGGGACTAACTGGCGCTTAACCGAGATGCAGGCGGCGATTGGTCGTTACCAACTGGGAGTGCTGGATGACTGGGTTGCGCAACGCCGTGCAAATGTTGCAGCTTTTAATGCCGTTCTGAGTGATACCAACGGACTGCGATTAACCATACCGGGGAATTCCGCATACCACGCGTGTTACAAATATTATTGCTTTGTTGAACCCTCACAATTTAAAAGTGAC
>CAZQKJ010000641.1:0-2346 GCA_964593315.1 uncultured Granulosicoccaceae bacterium | reverse complement strand
GAAACGCAGTGATAGAACGGTGTGGCGTCAAGGGAAATCTGAAGCTTGCGAGGCTTGGGCATAGGAAGTTACTTCTACAGCTGACTACAGAAGTGATCATGCCGACAGTGGGCACATTACACTGAGATGTCTGCCTCAGATTTCCCTTTGCTGTGCCTGTCCAGTTTTTTTTTACGAAAAATCAGTATCAAATCATCAGGTTGGCTATTTCCTGGATCACCTGCTTCACATTCCCATTGCTTATCGCCAACAAGATTCCATATTCCTGAAAACTGTAAACCAGGTTTGTAAAGGGCATTTAACTGTCAGTTATGAGTGTTGGTTAAAGAATGTCTAACAAACATGTGGGCTGGATATTGCTCATCGCGTAGTGACCAATGTTGAGGTTTACAATGCGGCATTCAGATTTCTTACCCCGGCTCAGGTACTTTATCGGTGTAGCTCACTGCCTTAAAAAACCGCGAAAGGCCATGCTGGTTTCAGGACTGGCGGTGTCTGCGCTTGGTTTTGCGCTTCCGTCGTTCACTCCTGCGTATGCAGGAAATGAGGTGTCCGAGTGGGCCATAACTATTGGCGGTGCGGCTCAAATGAACACTGTGCCGGAAGGCGCGTGTACAACATATACGATATCAATGTCGGCACCGACATTCTCTTCCCACGCCGTAGACCTCACCGCTGTCAATGGCAGCACCACAGCATCTGACTACGATGATCTGAGTACGGCCCTCGCCGCAGCGGTAGCCGCATACAGTGGTCCGGGCGTTTTGAAATGGAACGCAGCAGCTAACAATCTCTCTTTCGATGGTGATGGTGAAACGATGGAGGATCTCACCTTTAGCCTTTGTGCTAACAGTGATGCCGCCACAGAAGGTACAGAAAATTATAGCCTGCAGCTATCCAACCCTGCTGGAGCGAGCTGCGTTATGCCCGAGTTGCTTGCGCGCGTACGTATCAATGGGGGTAACAGTGCGACGTCGATGAATCATATCGATAACGTTGTAACCGCCTTTGGAAGCAACGGCACCTCTACCACCTGGACAGATCAGGGCAGTGCGTCATACAACTTTACCGGCAATGTATTAACAAACACCACTGGTGAAAACTCACAGTTTACGTATTCCGATAACACTATACCTGTAGATGAGAATGGATATTTTGAGTTTAATCTGTCAACACCGTTACCGGCACTAACACAACTGGACGCAGGACTCAGCAACACTGCCTGGCCGGTTTCGGATGTATTTCTTGTTGATCTCAATGCTGGCGGTAGTGTTGGTGGCTGGAGAACAACCGGCATCATGCCGGGTTTTGTAGGCGCTTCTGATGGTACTCAGCCGTCTGGAACCAGTGCGTGGTTTCCGGGCACAGCGGCAGGTGATCTTTACAGGGTAGAACGCAACGGCTGTGATATGGAATGGTACCGCAACGGTGCTGAGATCCGTACACTCCGACGTGCTTCTTCGACAATACCTGGAACTATCGCTGCCGGCTTCGACAGCGTGACTACTAACATTGTTGAAATACTGGATACCGACACGGACGGTGTTCCCGATGACATTGATGTTGATGATGATAACGACGGAATTCTGGATATAGAAGAAGCCGGTCCAAATTCCGTACCCCCTGTATTAGGCACTCAGGACACATCGGTAAACTGGATCGATTTTAACTTCCTGTCTTTAATTGGAAAGAACTGGCGTCCCGGTGTTACTGATCCATTCGGACCGGTCGGTACTTATGATCTTGGGGTGCTTAATCCGAACCTTGCGGGCATCATGGTGACCATCTTTACCGCTACCAATGACCCGGCGACATCGAGAATAACTCTGGGTGCCGCAGCCGGATCGTTCGCGTCCGGGCACGGATTAGTGCAACTGCAATTCTCGCAGCCAGTTGATTTCCGACGTGAAGCGATTATCGGTGTTGGGTTCGGGCCTGGTGAAATAGAAACTTACACGTCCGGTTCCGGTATGCACCATGTCAGTGTAAGCCCGACTGGAGTTAACCTGACACCGGATAACGGTTCAGGAATCGCCAGCATTGAAGCGGTCGGCTTTGGCGGTGCTGTAACTGGTTTGGTAGCAGAGTCTTACGGAACTACCAGATACACTATGCAGTGGGACGACACCGACGGTACTGTAGGAACCCAGAACTTTCGCATGGAGATTGGCGATATGCCACGTGCTCCTGCAGTGGCAGCCAATGATGACGGTGATCCGGTTTCAAATGATCTTGATCTCGATAGCGATAACGACGGTATAAGTGACCTTGCTGAAAGCGGCCCGCCGGCAAATGCACTCGCTGCAGATGGAAACAGCGATGGCACAGTTTCCCTTGCGGAGTCAC
>CAZQKJ010000640.1:0-2356 GCA_964593315.1 uncultured Granulosicoccaceae bacterium | reverse complement strand
GTGTACAGAAGAGTGTTCCATACACCCCAGCAGTGATCTGTCACCGGCAACACTCATGCGACTCTGGGACGACAGTGACCTGCCTGTGCATGAGCTAATGGTTGAAAAGGTACATGCACACGATTCACTGGCGGGAATCCAGTTGGTTCACAACGGATTTGAAGTGGCTAATTATGTGACTCGGCTGCCGTCAATGTCGCCAAGTAATATACCGACAGAAAACTTTCCTCATGTACATGCAAGGGCAATGTCCAAAGTCGATATAAGTAACTTTAGACGCATGTATGTGGATGCGGCTCTGAGATCAAAAAAAGCAGGCTACGATATCATCTACGCATATGCGGCACATGGCACTATGACACTGCTATTTCAGTTTCTGTTGAGCCGCTACAACAAGCGTACTGATGAATATGGAGGCAGCCTTGAAAATCGAGTTCGGCTGTTGCGTGAAGTGCTGCAAGACCTTAAGGACGCAGTGGGTGACAGTTGTGCTGTGGCGTTGCGCTTTGCAGTAGACGAATTACTGGGCAAACACGGAATGCAAACAGCGGAAGCCGAAGACATCGTTGGCCTGCTGGCTGAGCTGCCTGATCTGTGGGATGTGAATATAGCTGCATGGCACAATGATTCTATGCCTTCAAGGTTTGGATCCGAGGGTGGGCAGGAGGACTATATCTCGTTCGTCAAAAAGCTCACCACCAGGCCTGTGGTGGGTGTTGGTCGATTTACCTCTCCCGATACCATGGTGAGTCAAATCAATCGCGGGATTCTCGATCTCATCGGTGCTGCAAGACCTTCCATAGCTGATCCGTTTCTGCCAGTAAAAATAGAACAGGGACGCGAAGATGAAATTCGTGAGTGTATCGGCTGCAACATGTGCACATCCGGGGATTATCTGGCCTATCCCATGCGATGTACACAAAACCCTACCATGGGTGAGGAGTGGCGTCGTGGCTGGCACCCGGTTCACATAGATAAAGCCGGTTCTCAGGACAAGGTATTAATTGTGGGTGCCGGACCAGCGGGCCTGGAGGCCGCGCTGGCATTGTCGGATCGTGGCTACGACGTCATTTTATCTGAAGCAAAAAAGCACATGGGTGGACGCGCTCTGTCAGAAACAACCTTGAAGCCGTTGGCTGACTGGCGCAGAGTGGCCGATTATCGAACCTATATGCTCAGCCAGAGGGCTAATGTTCAATCCTATACAGAATCCGAGCTCTCAGTGAACGATATCCTTGAAACCGGCGCCGCGCAGGTGGCAATAGCTACCGGCTCAAAATGGCGGCTCGATTTCAGTGGCTTGCAACACCAACAATCATTGACTGTTGAAGACGGTGCTAACATCGTCAGCGTTGACGATGTACTTAAAGGAGAATATCCAAAAGGCAGAGTATTGATCTACGATGATGATCACTACTACCTCGCCAGTGCCATAGCCGAACAACTCGCCAGTAAAGGCTGTGAGGTAGCGCTGGTTACCCCGGCTTCTGAAATAGCCAGCTGGACGCACCATACTCTCGAATATGAACATATTCAGCTACGTTTGCGAGAGCTGGGCGTAGAGATTATCTGCAACAAATATATAAAATGCATAAAGGCGCAACAAGTGACACTCGGTTGCGTTTATATTGATCAACGCACGGAGGTCTATGCGGACGCCGTGATACCACTGACATCGCGTGAACCGCAAGATGCATTATACAATGAGCTTTTTGAGCGAAAGGTAGAATGGCAAGACTCGGGCATTAAGAATATCACAGCCATTGGTGACTGTTATGCGCCGGTTACCATGGCTATGGCGGTATATGCCGGTCATGAGTATGCACGAACGCTGGATCAGTCACCTGAAGTAGTCGGTTTCTTTCGTCGTGAACTAGGCCTGGGTGGTGAGTAACTCGCAAATAGACGTACAGTACACAATTCTATGCTTTATGGTGGATTGCATCAGTGGTAGTGAGTAATGGTTCACCAGTTTCTGAATGCTGGGCAACCGTTTGGGTTACTGGGCTAAATAGTCATTTATTGGGCGTTGATAGTAAATGTATGACAGGGTATCCAGTAGTGATGTCTTTGTCGTGGGAGTACAGCAAGCGCCAATTCCACCGTGTCAGATGGCGCTCAGCCAGGCATGAGCCCTGCTACTCCCTACCAGTCAGGACTGATAGATGAGGCATGAGCCTCGGCGTTACCTGAATATTGCTGTCGTAAAAATCGGTGGAAGTCACGCAGGGTGCCTTCAAAGTCGTCTCTTGCAAGTGGCCCGCTGTTAAAGTGCTGTGATTGTAGACCTGCATGCAATCGTTGAAGAATTCTGTGATCCTCGCTGTTAATCTCCTTCCACTTATTCAGCCGCTCT
>CAZQKJ010000639.1:0-2363 GCA_964593315.1 uncultured Granulosicoccaceae bacterium | reverse complement strand
CTATATCACTGGCTATGGATCATATCGTCGATAAACATATTGATGATCGTGATCGGTATATGGGTAGGAGAACTGGGGGGTGAGAGCCATCTTCATGCAACGATGGCTTCCGTGTTTAGCGGCTGCATAGCGACGCTTAACATCCTGATGGTGGTCGCCAACAGAAAAGCACTATCACGCGCAATTCGCAACGGCAAAAGCCTGCATCAGACAACCACATTCCCGCGAATTTTGTCAAAAATCTGGTTGTTGATCGCGATCGGTTATTTTGCATTCACCTGGATCGAAATGACTTACCGGGTGGTTATTGGCAACCCGGTATCCACAACGTTAATAGCAGCTGCCTATGGCATATTGATATCTATCATCTGCGCCTATGCAATCATGAATTACTTCATAGAACGGTTCTTCCAAAACGAGAAGCGCTATGTTCCGTTCGAGTCATCTGATACAACCGATTTACTTGCAACAAACTCTACAGATCCCGTCTCAGAGACGCTGATAGAGACACCAGACGCTCAGCACTTTGGTAATGCGTCAGGAGTGATTCCCTCTCATCCGCTGAACACCTACCAGGATCTGGCTCGACGCGTGGCAGGTGTTTTATCGATACTTGTTGGCGTTTGGGCTCTCGGAAGAATTAGAAATATCGACAGCGAAGCGATGTTCAGCTCTACTGCTGATCGCAGCCTGGACGCTATCGCTATACTGTTTATCGGCTACATTGTTTACCACATTGTGCGCATCTGGATTGATAACAAAATTCAGGAAGAAGGCGGAGAGACTTCACTCGAGCCGGGTGACGAAGGTGGTGCATCCAGTGCCAGCAGACTTGCCACTTTACTGCCTTTATTTCGCAACTTTATGTTGGCGGTGATTTTTCTGTCAGTCATATTCAGTGCCTTGCTTGAGATGGGTATCAACGTCAGCCCTTTGTTTGCCAGTGCCGGTGTTGTCGGCCTTGCTATCGGCTTCGGCGCACAAACACTGGTCAGAGATATTTTCTCTGGCGCTTTCTATCTGTTTGATGATGCTTTCCGCCGTGGCGAATATGTTGACATAGGCGGTGTAAAGGGCACCGTAGAGAAAATTTCTGTACGCTCTTTTCAGCTCCGTCATCACCTGGGACCACTACACACTATTCCATTTGGTGAAATCACATCTTTGACCAACTATTCACGTGACTGGGTTATGATGAAGCTACCACTTCGCCTGACCTATGACACAGACCCCGAGCAGGTACGCAAACTCATCAAAAAACTGGGTCAGTCACTGCTGGAAGATCCGGAGATCGGTCACACATTCCTACAACCATTGAAGTCTCAGGGCGTTCTGGAAATGCAAGACTCGGCAATGATATTCAGGGTCAAGTTTATGGCTAAGCCCGGTGATCAATGGGTGATTCGTAAACGAGTCTATCAGGAGATTCGGGACTTATTTGCACGAGAAGGAATTAACTTTGCTCACAAGCAAGTGACAGTGCGTCTTGAAGGTGACACACCTCAGAACTTAACAGAGCAGCAAACCAAAGCTATCACCGCTGCCGCCCTCAATGATGAAGAGGATGATTACGTTCAGGACGAAGGCGATGATCGATAAACAGCGGGATATCGAATCCTTTATTTCGTCCAGCAGCGTTTTTCATGCGGCGGGTATTGATCAATACGGTAAAACCTATAAACAACACTCACATACAGTACTACAATCTGTTTTTTTCAAACTCATTGATCAGCTAAATGCTACTCTCGCTCTGGAGATTGGCGCTTTCCAGGCCGAGTTTTCCCGTAAATTCGTAAGTCAGACACAAGCGGGAATTGCACTTGCAGTTGAGGCCAATCCACATAACTACGAGAAATTTAAATCCAGCCTTGTGGACAACGGTGTTCTCTACCATCATAGCGCAGTGCTGGACCGTGACGGCCCGTGCGAGCTTCAGCTACAGGTATCCGATATTGATATTGAAAACGGCTATATCCGCGGCAACAATTCGATTCTAAAAAGTGATGCCCGCCCCGATACTCGCGCAGTCACCGTACCGGGCACAACACTTGACAGCCTGGTTAAACGCTACATTAGCTCCAATACCATTCCAGATCCTGTAAGCACACCAACGGTTCTGTGGATCGATGTAGAAGGTGCACTGGATAGGGTAATCTCAGGCGGTAATCAGACCATAGCTAGTTGCTTGCTACTATTTGCAGAAGTTGAAACCGAATGTCTGTGGGACGGACAGGCAACATTCACGGACATTGCTGTGCAACTGGATAAACTGGGTTTCTCACCATGGTTGCGCGATTGTGAATACGAGCCAGAACAATTTAATGTGATATTTGCTAATAGAGAATTGGTAGATGACTCACTAC
>CAZQKJ010000638.1:0-2365 GCA_964593315.1 uncultured Granulosicoccaceae bacterium | reverse complement strand
AGCGTATGTTAATCGCGTTGCAAGTCAATGTGAGAGCATTGTGCTAGTGGCGCGCAGTGAAGAAAAACTGAACGTAATCGCAGCACATGTAAGCACCATATCCGGTGCGACGGTGAGTACTCAAATCGCTGATTTATCAGATATGGCAAATCATGAGCAACTGATATCCTCGATAGCGGGCAAAATGGGTTCTATTGACTGTGCGTTGATTGCCTATGGGCAACTCACGGATCAGGAGCGATGCAGCACTGACCTTGACTATGCTATGGAGCAATTCAATCTCAATGGCACGAGCACTGTCTCACTTAGTATGCAGGTAGCTGATCAGATGAAGAAACAAGGTAATGGTACGTTGGCTGTAATTGGATCGGTTGCAGGTGATCGCGGCAGACGCAGTAACTATTGTTATGGTGCCGCTAAAAGTGCAGTAGAGAGCTTCCTGTCTGGCTTGCGTTCCGATATGCAGCAGCACAAGGTTAACGTGTTGACAATAAAGCCAGGCTTTGTGGATACACCCATGACCAGCAGCTTTAAAAAGGGTGCATTGTGGGCCAGTGCAGATAAAGTAGCTGGAGATATCGACAGTGCAGTACAAAAGGGTAAGAGTGTGTTGTACACCCCCTGGTTCTGGCGCTACATAATGTTGATCATTAAGTGTATTCCTGAATTCATTTTCAAGAAACTGCCTTTGTAAGCCCCTGTGTCGGAAGAACAAATCAATAATAACTCTGACCTGATTGCAGACAAAATCGCAGTATTTGATCTCGATGGAACGATCACTTACAAAGATACCTATGTAGATTTTCTACTGTATTGTCTGCGCAAAAGGCCATCCAGAATTCTCAGAGGTGGCGCGCTGGTTGTGTATCTTCTAATGTACAAGTCAGGGATCAGATCTAATCATTGGTTAAAAGCTCGGTATCTTGGAACAGTGGCGGGTGGGTTGCATCGCGCAGAGCTCGATTCACTGGCTGAGAGTTTCAGCCAGCAGTCGTTTGAAAAAAATATTAAACCTGAAGCATTACAGGAGCTCAGTGAGCTTAAGGCACGTGGTTATACGCTGGTGCTCGCTACAGCGAGTTTTGAATTCTACGTATCGAAGCTATTTGTATTGTTGAAAATGGATTATCTGCTGTGTAGCAGTGCTGTGTTTGATAGTCGTGATTGCCTTGTTGGCAAGCTTGCCGGAAAGAACTGTCTGGGTGCTGAGAAGGCGAGACGGGTTCGAGAGTTGTGTGCTGAGCAGCAGTGGTCCGGTGTAGAGTTAGCCTATTCCGATGATATGGTCGACGAACCGTTGTTTGAATTGGCCGACACTGCATTGGTGGTAGATCCCAAACCCATGAATGAATCAAAGGCCAGGTCTATGGGCTATCGGGTTTTGAATTGGCGCTAGCCACGGCCAGGTGGTAGTGATTTTCAGCTACAAGGAAAGATAATTTCCTCATCAATGTGCTTGAGTAGTTCCTGGTGAATCATAAGGTGGCTATTAGTTTCTGCTTCTTCACTAAAAGATACCATCGGTTCCTGTTCTGTTAGTGGCATAGAGAATAATTTCTCCTCAGGATATAATTTCACCATCTTTCGGAAGAACGGCTTCGGTAGTCTGAACATGCCATAGCTTACTGAATGGATTTTCTCAGGGCTAATTGATTTAAATACTGAAGTGAATAGATCTCTATAGTCTGACTCCATTGTGGGTGAGACCACGATAGGGTCAAATCGCAAACCGATTTTCCAGCCTTGATCTGCAAGCTTTTTTAAAGCTCGGATTCTCTTGTGAATATCAGGGGCTCGATGTTCCAGCGTGTTGGCAATATTGTCTGGAGAAAAACTGTAGGCGACGACGCAGTTATCTATCACTTTGCGATCAAGTAGTTCTCGGATCTGAGTGCTTTTGGTGCGTATCTCTAACTGCGCATTGGGCAGACTGGCAAAACGATCCAGTGCATAGCGCATAAATCCGGTTACCGGTTCGAGCGCTAAACTGTCACAGTCATAGCCTGAAAAAAACCAACACGGATCTGAAGATTCCTGTGTAGTACTATCAATTTGATCAAGAAAATCTTCGTAGTTGACAAAAACAACGTAGTTAGCGGAACGATACATGCCCTGTAGAAAGCAATATCTGCAGTCATATAGGCAATTCAACATGTGTGAAAAGTAGTAGTTTCTGTCTCCCCCTATGCCATAACCTTGTGGGGTTGGGAGTACGTGCTTCTGATGTTTTTTAGCCAGAATTAGAGAAGGTTGTTTCTTTTGTAGCCTGAAGTTCTGAGAGTTATTGTTAAATACACTGGTGTATCTTTCGCAGTATACGTGCGTCGCGTTGGGGTAGCGTTCACATATCTCCAGAGTTCTATGG
>CAZQKJ010000637.1:0-2386 GCA_964593315.1 uncultured Granulosicoccaceae bacterium | reverse complement strand
AGCGAGCACCCAGCGTATGGACTATCTCTACCAGCCCAATGTCATCTTCTATTGGTGAGGGGTTTTGAAAACCAAAGAATATCGCTGTCCGGTTAGTTGCCATGGCGGTATCTATGTCACTCGCATAGCGCCCCTGAAAAATGAGATCGGGGTATTGTTCAAACCACCGGTTCCATTGCTCGATGTTTAACACTGTCTCTCGAAAGTTCTCGTGGTAGGCAATGGTCACATGAACTGCATCCACCCCGCCCGCACGCATCTGGCGGAATATTTTCTCAGACCAGCTTGCATACTGCAGTCCGTCTATTACGGGGGCTCGATCATTATTCATAGTTAAGTGAAAGCTCGGGAACATCACCATTTTTACATAAAAAGCTGGCCTTCTCGGTAGAATAGAACTGTTACTATGTCCCGCAAGCGCAGCGTCGTTACTCATCTGCTACCGATGAGGCGCCAGCCACTCCTGTTCACCCAAAATTGACCTTTCAAAAATAATGACACCAGACAAAGAAGACCTCTGGTTCGCGCCACTGGGTGGCTGCGGAGAGATTGGCATGAACCTGAATCTCTACGGACATGATGGCAGCTGGTTGCTGGTCGATTGTGGACTCACTTTCAAGGACGCCCCGACAAATCCCGGCACTGACGGTGCACCACCATCAACCCGGCGCGATATTCAAATGGCGGATCCTGCATTTATCGCCGAGCGTGCCAGTGACATTGCCGGACTCATCATCACCCATGCCCACGAAGATCATATTGGCGCAGTGCCGTATCTCTGGCCGCAACTGAAGTGCCCGATCTACACCACCGCATTCACAGCTTATATCCTGCGTCGAAAACTGGCCGAATTCAATCTGCTTGATGAAGTCACCATAAAAATTGTAGAAGCATCAGATGTTGTCGACATTGGCCCGTTTAATGTCGAGTGGATCGCTATGACCCATTCCGTACCCGAGCCCTGCGGATTACTCATCACGACTGCTGCAGGCTGTGTATTTCATTCCGGAGACTGGAAGCTCGATCAAAATCCTGTGGTCGGCTCATCTTATGACGAGGCACGTTGTATAGAATTAGGCGAGCTCACAATAGACGCGATGATATGCGATTCCACCAACGCCAACGTCAGCGGCAGAACTGGCTCAGAGTCAGATGTATACAACGGACTGAAAACCTTGGTAGAAAACGCTACAGGTCGCGTTGTTGTCACCTGCTTTGGAAGTAACATCGCACGGGTTGCTACGCTCGCGCAGATAGCCTCAGAGTGTGGCAGACACGTCGGCATGATCGGCAGATCAATGATCAATATGGTTAATGCAGGTCGCGCCACCGGCTTATTAACAACAGACATCAGTATTGTTGAAGCGCAGCATCTTGGTTACCTTCCACCGGAATCGGTATTGTTGCTTGCTACCGGTAGCCAGGGCGAGCCGCGCACAGCACTTCACCGACTGAGCACCAATACATTCAGGGATATGCAACTGGACCCGGGTGACACCGTTATCTTTAGTTCAAAGGCCATACCCGGTAACGAGGACACAATAAACGCCTTGATAGACAGGCTTGATCATATCGGTGTTCATGTCTACAACGAAGCTAATGTTGAGGATTTGATCCATGTATCCGGCCACCCTGCCGCAGATGAATTACTCACTATGTACCAGTGGGTTAAACCGGACTTATTAATACCGGTACATGGTGAAGCAGAACACATGCAAGCCAACTCGGAGCTCGCAAAGCAAGCCGGTATCCCCAGACAAATACACGGCAGTAACGGCGATCTTTTTATCATCTCTCCTAACAAAGCGATCAGACGTAAAACCATCCCGGTAGGCAGACTGACATTGCAAGGTCGGCGTCTTGTTCCTATCAGCAACCCGCCAAATCCCGATTAAGTGAGTAGCCATCGCGACCTCACAACAGGCCCTGTAGGGCACCATCTGTTCGCACTGGCAGTGCCCGCCGCTATGGGCATGATATTCAACACGCTTTATAACATCACAGACTTCTGGTTCGCAGGCAAACTTTCAGAAGACGCACTGGCCGGCGTGTCTATTGCCGGTGCCGTTTTTATGTTGATCATCAGTGCCAGCATGGGCATGCAAACCGGCACAACAGCCATACTTGCAACCGAAGTAGGCCGCGACCGCACCGACTCGGTGATCAAGTGGCTCGATCAGGCAACGGGTCTCGGCATAGCATTCGCCGTGTTTTGTTTGTTAATGGGCTTACTGTTTGCTGACCCTCTCATATCACTGTTGGGTGCAGACAAACAAGTAAGCCCACACGCTAAACGCTTCATACTCATTGTGCTGTGGGGCTGCTTCGCATTTGTGCTGTCCAGCGTGGCAGCGGGTGCACTGATGGCACTGGGTGATACAAAATC
>CAZQKJ010000636.1:0-2404 GCA_964593315.1 uncultured Granulosicoccaceae bacterium | reverse complement strand
TGAAGTATCACAATCCGGTTTCGGAATGTATACCAAATACTGGATGGCAGGATTTCTGGGTGTGTTTGCCGTGACCATGTTGTTGCAGTTCATCGCACAGTTTCTCGAGTCTGTAGCCGACGCCCGGCAACAGCCGGGAGCACGTATCGTCAACACAGAAGTAGCGCACTAGGAGAGCTATTATGGAATTGGTATTTCTCGCGCTGTTACTGGTAATTCTGGCATTTGCACTTGGGTCAGGCTACCCGGTTGCCTTTGCACTCCCGGGTGCTGCAATCGTCACGATTGCGATTGCGGCACTCTGTGGCTTTGTTTTTGGCGGTGGTGTTGACGCCTATTTTGCCCAGGACGGGCCAAGCCAGTGGCTATCAGCAGGGGTAACCAACCTGCGTGGTATCTACTGGGAAGTAGAACGTGACACGCTCATCGCGATTCCCCTGTTTATTTTCATGGGGATTATGCTGCAACGCTCAAAGATCGCAGAAGATCTTCTGTTAACCATGGCACAACTATTCGGACCAGTACCCGGTGGTCTGGGCATCTCTGTTGTATTTGTAGGCGCACTGCTGGCGGCCACCACCGGTATTGTCGGTGCCACGGTCGTAGCCATGGGTTTGATCTCGCTTCCGGTCATGCTGCGCAACAATTACTCGCCATCACTGGCAACAGGTACGATTGCAGCCTCCGGTACGCTTGGGCAAATTATTCCACCCTCGATCGTACTGATTATTCTTGCTGACCAGTTGGCCAGCGCCACTGATCAGGCCAGTACCGCACGTAAACTGTTGTACAAAACTTCGACCGGTGAGATCACCATGCCTTCGGAGTTTGACGTCAGTTCAACCAGTGCCGGAGAGATGTTTCTCGGTGCCTTTATACCCGGCATTGTTTTGGTACTCTTGTACATGGCGTATATTCTGATCTTCGCAATCATACGTCCAAAATCCGCCCCCGCCGTTCGAAATATTGGTGGCTTTGACAAGAACTTCCTCGGTCAGGTATTCGGCACACTGGTGCCACCGTTAACTTTGATCTTCCTGGTGCTCGGTTCGATCATCTCCGGCATTGCAACCGTTAATCAGGCAGGTGCAATAGGGGCATCCGGTGCCTTGTTGATGGCAGGTTATCGGCTGAAAGAAGGCGGAGCGACTCGCTATGTGCCGGCACTGCTTGCAACCGCCGCGCTGATCGCCATCGGTATAATTCTGGTGCTGTTTGATAACAACATCAAAGACGTAAAAACAGCTCACGACAGACTGGGTATTACGCTTGCCATTATTGCGGTTGCGGTATTTCTATTTGCTTTGATCTGGAGTGGCATCCGGGTGATGCGAATCGATAACACACTCTATGAAGTGATGATCGAGACAGCAAAAACCACCTCACTGGTGTTTATCATACTACTCGGTGCCGCATTGTTAACTGCTGCATTCCGGGCATTTGGTGGTGAGGAACTGGTACGAGATTACCTGAACGCACTGCCTGGCGGATTCTGGACCAAGTTCATTATTGTTATGGCGGTGATTTTCGTACTTGGATTCTTCCTCGACTTTATTGAAATCGCAGTTGTGGTAGTGCCGATAGTCGCGCCTATCCTACTGGCCGATCCATCAGCAAACATCACAGCCGTTTGGCTGGGTGTCATGATTGGCTTAAATATACAAACGTCATTCCTGACACCACCGTTCGGGTTTGCGCTGTTCTATATGCGCGGTGTAGCACCTGCAGCGGTAAAAACAGTGCAGATGTACAAAGGTGTAATTGCGTTTATTCTATTGCAGATTAGCGCTTTGGGGATCGTTGGTTACTATCCACAGCTAGTTAACTATCTGCCAAAGCGATTGCAACTCACAGCCGAGACTGCACCACCGCCGCGTAATCCAAAGCTCAGTTATTGTGTAGAACAATACGTAACCGAGCAGTTTGCCAGCAATGGAGACAGGATTAAAAGTATCATCGATACAACCAGTGCGCTGAACTACAGCATGCTGCCAGATAAGCTTGGAAAATCCGTCATGGAGAGCTTCGAACATGCCAGCAACAGTATTAATCTGCTAGCTGAAGCTAACAACAGCGAACAAACTGTCATCGACAATACTGCGGCTTTCAGACCGCTACACGAACAGGTCCGCGACATCCGCACCAAGACCACTCGACTGGATACCGAAATCGAAGAACTGGATACCCGTCTGAATCGGCTCGATGATGATTCAGATGAAAGAAGTCATCTGATGCAGGAAATTGAAGCCCTCACCGCTGAACGTGAAACAGCACAAGCCACCACCCCTGCGGAATGGGATGCCGCACGCAGTGATTTCACCGACCTGCAACTGGCTGAAAGAAAACAGCGAACCGAGTTTAGAAGAGCTGCCGATAAAGGTTACCAGCCAATCGTAGAGCTACA
>CAZQKJ010000635.1:0-2407 GCA_964593315.1 uncultured Granulosicoccaceae bacterium | reverse complement strand
CTCTTTTACACCATTGTGTGCTGCTGCCCTGACTGGTTCTTCAGCTTGTTGATAACGCACAAGGTTGCCGTTAATGTCCATCAGAAATAGCTCAACACGTCTGTTTACCGGCAGTGCCTGTTCATCTGCCGTATCAATTAGGGGCATGTCTTCACCGAGAGCAAAATCTTCAATGCGTGATCGTGCGATGCCACCCGCCACAAGGTAGTCGACTACGCTTTCGGTTCGTTTTTTTGATAGGGCTCGATTTGACTGTATGTCACCTACAGCATCCGCAAAGCCGCGCACGCTGACACGCAGTTCTCGATAGGTCTTTAACACCTTGATGTCAGTGTCCAGATGAAGCTTTCCCTGTGCTTTAATATCACTTTTGTTTGTTTCGAAATAAACAGCGGGTTCCCATGTCATGGTTCTATCGGAGGCAATGTCCTGAACCAGTGTTTTTCCACTGGATGCCTGCACTAAAGCTACTCGGCAAGCGTGTACATCGTATTGTGCGTACAGCTCGTCTGTGGTGACACAGCCTTGAAGAAACACAGCGCCCGTTAGTGCTATTGTCGCTGTGATGATTTTTCTTGCTGAGCTTTTTGTTTTTGCTGTGGCCATAATGTTTTTTTTCAATTTCATTGTGAGTCACGCAACCAGCTAAATGGTTTTTCGTTAAATTTATAGCGCAGGCCGAATCTGAATCCTTTGGCGTCATAACCCTCGGGGTCCAGATCTTCATCACGAAATCCGGTCATGTTGTAGTTGAGTTGTAGTTGTAAATCACGACTCAAAACATGCGCAATACCAAACCCCAGGGCGTAGCGGCGGCTTCGGTTTTCACCGGTTGCGAGCACACCTGCTCGTGCACTAACAGTCCAACGTCGATTGATATCCCAGCTGCCTTTGCCGTCGATAATCGTGGCGGATGTATCAAAGTCTCTGTCAGAGAAAAATGTGGTCTGGCGTTTAGCACCGAGGCGTCCGGAAAATTGCAATTTGGAACTGACCTGAAAGTTCTGATGCGTCGATAGCACCACTACATCGCGGTCACCCGCTTCACCTTCAGCGCGATCAACTTTCCACTGGTACTGGAACAACATATGATGGCGATTATTCAGACGAGGGCGTCTGGCCAGGCCAATTGTTAGTGCGTGACGCAGATCGGTTTCAGTGCCCCTTGCAAATTGTCCACGAATGTCTTCTCGTATTAGTGCTGTCCAATCGAGATTCAATCGCGCTGCATAGCTGCCGCGCAATCCGATAAAGTCTGTCGTCTCCCCGATGCGATACTCGGCCTGGCCTGTGGCGCGAACGTTCGGGTTTCTGAGATCCGTTGCACCGATTGAGAGTGCTATGCCGTCGCCGCTTTTGTCGCCTGAAATAGTATTAACCAATTCTGCAGCTGGAGAGAAAGTAAGGCCGGGTTGTATTGTGTAATTACCGCGAATACCACTGGCGGTAGCCAGACTGCGGCCATCGATTCCGCCTCGCATGCGGTATTCAGAATACAAGCGAGTGTTGTCTATGATGTCAGATTCAAAACCTGCAACAAGAGACTGAGTGGTCTCTTGCCCGAATGACGATAAATCGTAGATGCCACTTTGTCGTTCGTATTGGGTATTAAAATGCAAATGATCGAGTAGTTGCACTCGCGACCCAAAGCTCAGTCGGTTCCGATCAATGTTGGATACATCCTGTTCGTACTCTGCATTGACGGAGGCGTTGCGATCTCCAATTTGAAACCGTCGCTCTGCACCAACAATGGCTGTGGTAAAGCTGTCACTTTCGTTGCTGTTGCGTTGAGTTATGTTGCGCGCGCCACCTCGTAAGGTCCAGTTAGCGAACGATTTGTCAAACGTCGCACCGATACTGCTTCTCAGATCTTCGCTCTGCAGGGACTCACTGTGTGTCGCTTCCACTCTGCCTTGTAAAGTGGGTGACAATCTCTCGCGGTGCTCAAAACGCAGCTCAGTGCGACCGGCTGCGATGCCAGTGTCTGACTTGGTAAACCCGTCCTCTGCTCGTGCTGCATTCAGAGAGGTGGCGCGCCCGTTATTTTCACCCCAGCGGTGTTCGACTGAAATGCGCTGTGCATTTCCGGATTCACTGCCATCGTTGTGTGTGACCTGTGCAGCACCGGCTGTGACTGTGGTAGTGTCATCAGGTTGCCATGAGATATAGCCACCTGCCAGAGTGCCGCCTTCAACCGGGCTTGCGTCATCTGTGATACTTGCGCCAACTGATAAGGCGTCGGTAGCCTGGAAGTGAGCGCGAGCACCCGCGACAAGATATTCTTCACCACCGGATTCCTGGTCATAAGTGACGCGAACAAATATCGGGTTTAGTTCTTCATCGAAACTTGGTACGGGTTCGGCAAATGATAGCTCACCACTAATTGAATCTATATTGTAGTCACCAA
>CAZQKJ010000634.1:0-2407 GCA_964593315.1 uncultured Granulosicoccaceae bacterium | reverse complement strand
TCGCGACCTTCGGCGTCTACATATTTTTCAAGATCTGTTGCCACTTTATTTATTCCCCACGTTGGTTGTTCTGAAGTGTGACTGCCAATTCACTGGCTCGGCATTGGCTTTAGAGGTTCATGCTTCTTGACCAATTTTGAACCAATCCCTGTTAACAATATAACCTCATAACATCAGCCGTGACTATCTATTTTTTTCATTATGTCGCTATATACAAAGCTTAATGTTACTACTTGCGTCATTAGTAGTTGTGCAACACAACAAAAACAGTTAGCGTGACAAATGGAGAGTGCTGTACCAGTTGTAACCAGTCTAAACCTTTCCAGGCAACTGGTTACCTGCTCGGTTGCGGACCACAACCCGTTACAGCATATCGAGGAAAGCACGTATCGAATACATGCTGTTGATTCACGGCTTTAGTTCAAGGCTTTAGTTCAGAGCGTAACAGGGGGGATTGTTACTGCCTTATGAGTACCGCAGCAAACACAACTCAAAACGCAGATGCGCACTCGGTATCTGCAGAGCTCAAGCGCAAAATACTCGCCGGGGACTTTCAGTTTGATGAACGTCTGCCTGCAGAACGCTCAATAGCGCAGCAATTCGGTTGCTCACGCGGCACTGTTAGAGTCGCGATGGAGAGACTTGAAGACCTCAAACTCATAGAGCGCCGCATTGGCAGCGGCACATTTGTGCGCCACAAACCCGTGGCGAGTGACGCTGAAATTGCCAACAGCACCAGCCCGCTTGAATTAATAGAAGTACGGCGTGGCCTGGAACTACAAGTTACTCGGCTCGCGGTGTTAAATGCCAGCGCTATAAGTCTGCATGCCGTTGAACGCGCACTGATAGAACTTGAATCACTCAACACCCACTGCGAACCGGAAGAATTCAGCAAGGCCGACCAAACATTTCATCTGGCGCTGGCCGAGTGTACTGGTAACTCGTTACTACTGTGGCTGTGCAATCATGTGAATGATGTCCGCTGTCATCGGCAATGGAGCGCCATGCGAGATAAGATCCTGACACCGGAACAAATTGATCTCTACAACCAGCAGCACAGAGCTATTTTTGAAGCCATCTCCAGTCGCGACATGCCGGCTGCAGAGAAAGCCTCTATCGCACATCTGGAATTGGCAAGAGATGACCTTCTGGGTGCAACCCGATGATCTTGATGCACCGATATGAGCCGGTAAAATCCGGTGTCATAAGACCTGGTGCGCTGGAGCTCAGCCCGGGCACTGAACGCTATCCGGTCAACGCCTACGGCATGATCGTGGTTGACCTGAAGCCTGGAGACTTACTCGAAATTATCGACCCGCAAGGCATGCAGGCATGCGAGGTAGCAGCCTTTGATCGTCGCGGCAAGTGTGTATCAACAACACTGGATTTTACGGGTGCAGTTTCAAAGGTTAGAGAAGTCCCGAGCAGCATCCCTGCTCTGCTGACACTGCCAAACGAAGGATCAACCGGCATTGTCGCAAGCCTTAAACGCCGCGATATCAACATTAAAAACGCAACGTCTCTACTGGTGATGGACGGACACACACCTGCAGAGCACTTAATCAGTGCCACCGCAGAGCAAGACCTGACCTGCATCATTGCAGCACCGGGCACGGACATGATGGCGCATGAACAAAGCCCGCCAACCGACCTGCTTGCATACATTGTTCGCAATGAGCCAACAGAGAACCCTGAGCCAAAACTACCAGAGCCACTGGCAGATCCGGCGCTTGATTTGCGCATTGACCGCTGTACCGCACGAGCATTTGAAGTTAAGGCCGGTGATTACATTCAGATCATCGATGTTGAAGGTAAAGAGTGCAGCGACTTCCAGTGTTTTGATGCACATAAACTTCAACAAGGCATAGAGCGCCCACTCGATGCAACAACCACACGGACACTGATGGCTCAGGCCTACCCAATGCCGGGCTTACGCAGCAAGTTCTACGATCAGGATATGCAAGCCATGGTAGAGGTAGTGCGTGATACCTGCGGCAGACATGATTCGTTCGGGCTTGCCTGCACCGCTAAGTACTATGATGATGCGGGCTATCCCGGACACATTAACTGTAGCGATAACTTCAACGCTGCCCTCGCACCCTACAGCATCCAACCGCGTGCCGGATGGATGGCGATGAACAACTTTTTTAACACCGCCTTTGACGACCACAATCAACTGTTAACAGAAGAACCGTGGTCACGTCCCGGCGACTATGTATTACTTCGCGCGTTAAAGGATCTGGTTTGTGTGGCCTCCGCCTGCCCCGATGATATCGATCCCGCTAACGCATGGAACCCGACTGACATACATGTTCGTGTCTACCCGGGTAAACACGAATTCTCAACCGCAGTGGCATTCAGAATGACAGCTGACGCAGACCCGCAGTTAACCAAAGAAACCGGTTTT
>CAZQKJ010000633.1:0-2421 GCA_964593315.1 uncultured Granulosicoccaceae bacterium | reverse complement strand
AGTGGTGTTGCCTGATAGCCCGGTAACAGACACTGTTAGAATTGACTTTGTAAGACGTAAGCAAATTTTTCCGGTACTTATCTTTGTTGGTCTTTTCTACAATCTTGGTATCTGGATAGACAAGTTTCTATTCTGGTTTCACCCAAGCACATCAGAGGCGATCATTGGACCGCTGCGCGCCTCGCTAATTTATGACTTACCGATCTTTCTTGCGTACCTCTCAATCATACCGGGCATGGCGGTATTTCTATTGCGCATTGAAGCTGACTTCGCACAGGCTTATGAAGGCTTTTTCAACGCCGTGCGCGGCAACGCCAGCTTGCAGGAAGTTGAGACACTCGGTAATGAAATGATCCTTGCTGTTCGCGAGGGTATCTTCCAGATCATCAAGGTACAGGGAATCACTGTACTGATTCTCTATATGATGGGGCCGAAGATTGTCGCCTGGCTTGGCATTTCAGATAAATTCATTCACTTGTACTACATCGACCTTGTAGGTGTTGCAGCACAAGTATTGATGCTTGCAGTGCTGAATGTTTTGTTTTACCTGGATAGACTGAACGATGCTTTCTGGTTAACACTCACCCTGTTAGTGACCAACTCAGTGTTCTCATGGATGACTTTGCAAATGGGCCCTCAGTTTTATGGATACGGGTTCGGCCTGTCGATGACATTCACCGCTTTCGTGGGGATATTCCTACTTTCAAGCGAGCTTGAGAACATCGAATTCAGAACTTTCATGCGCCCTCGTGACGCGGCAGCTTAAAGAGCCAGCAAACCATGATATGCATACGAAAATTAAGTTTTCAGTGCCTGTTGGTACTGTGCGTTTTTGTCTCATCGATAACACAGTCACTGGCAGCATCCGGAGATAGTGTTGCTTTTTATTATGGTGCTACACCACCAGTCAGCGCATTATCACAGTTCGATCGATTGGTACTTGAATCTGAAAACATAAAGCCCGAAGACCTGGTCAAGTTAAAACAGCACGGCAGTGCTGCTTTTGCCTACTTAAGCATTGGTGAAGTAGGCCCGCAGCGCAGTTGGGCTAACCAGATTCAACCCGCCTGGACTACCGGAACCAATACTTCGTGGAACAGCAAGGTTATGGATCTTACCAGCAATGGCTGGCAACAATTTGTACTGCGAAGAGTCGACTCACTGGTACAGGCAGGCTACGACGGCCTGTTTCTGGATACTATGGACAGCTACCAGATCAGTGCGAAGGATGCACAGTCAAGAGAAGTGCAACAAAAAGCACTGGCCGGTCTGATTGATCAGATTAAACGGCGAAACCCTTCCATCAGACTCATTTCCAACCGTGGCTTTGAAGTCATGAATCTGGTTGGCAGACACCTCGAAGCCGTTGCAGCGGAATCGCTTTTCTCTCGATGGAATAACGAGAAAGGTATTTACGAAGCGGTACCCGCAAACGATCAGCAATGGCTATATGGAAAGCTGGTTGAGGTAAAGCAAAATCACAACGTCGATATTATCTCTATCGATTATGTCGCACCATCAAAACGCGAACTGGCGCGAACCGTTGCAGAACGAATCGCAGAACTCGGATTTATACCCTGGGTAGCCAATCCGTCGCTGGACTATGTGGGCATCAGCAACCTTGAAGTGATGTCTCGTGAAGTACTGATGCTGTATGACTCAAGAGTTAACACCCCTATTGAAACTTCAGAAGTACACTTGCTGCTTGCGGTACCACTGGAGTATATGGGTTACGTTCCTATCTATCACGATGTAGCTGAACTGGGTCTTCCGCAAGGCATGATCAAGGGATCGTATGCAGGTGTCGTTGCATGGTACCGTGAGCACATGTCTGTGCCAGGCTTTGACGACTGGCTGCATCGACACATGGAGGACAACGTACCCTTCGCTATGTTCGGTGGCATTGGAACCGAGCTGACAGACTATTTTGCCAATAAGTTGAACATAGAGCGGGTTAGCAACGTCGACTCGTTGAGCCTGCAGCCTGTGCACACCGATGAGATGGTCGGATTCGAAGCCAAGGCACCTCCGCGCATAGACAGATTTTCAATGGCTATAAAGAGCAAAGGTGCGAGCAACACTCGCCATCTGACCTACGGCGATAACAACAACAAAGAAATTGACATGGTCATTACCGGACCGTGGGGCGGGCTGGCACTCTACCCGACTATCCAGGATGTTGGTCTTGACCCGATCAGTGACTGGATTGTTGATCCGTTTAATTTTCTCAAGACCGCACTGAAGCTACCTGACCTTCCGATGCCGGACATTACCTCCGAAAACGGAACACGATTATGGTTCTCGCATATCGACGGTGATGCCATGCCTTCCTGGGCAGAGTTACCCGGCCGATTCCTCGGTTCAGAAATCATCCGCGATAGAATTATCAAACACTACAAACTGCCACATACAATTTCAGTG
>CAZQKJ010000632.1:0-2428 GCA_964593315.1 uncultured Granulosicoccaceae bacterium | reverse complement strand
TACAACCCGCAACATGACCAAACTTCGGTGAACGGAATACATCCTGAACCTCTGCGAGGCCAATAATATTCTCTACAATATCCGGTGCCAGCATCAAACCGGCTGCAGCTTTAACCCGATCAATCACTTCATAGATCACACTATCGTAGTGCAACTCGATATCCTGTTCAGATATCACTCTGCGTGCAGCATTATCAGCACGCACATTAAAACCGATCATGACGGCATTCGATGCTGCTGCCAGCTGGGCATCAGACTCGGTAATACCACCCACACCACCACCAATTACCCGAATGAATACTTCTTCATTGGAGAAATTTTCCAGCGCATCGCGCAAGGCTTCAAAGCTGCCCTGCACATCGGTCTTGACGACCAGGTTAAGTGTGTTGTGTTCGCCACTCTTGACCTGGGAAAACACATCTTCAAGCTTTGCAGGTTTACGCTCTGCCAAACGTGCATCACGAGACTTTTCATTTCTCAAGTCTGCCAGTTCGCGCGCGCCACGCTCGTCTTTAGTGACCAGCATTTCCTCACCGGCATCCGGCGTATTAGACAGACCGAGCACCTGTACCGGTGTTGACGGGCCCGCTATTTCTACAGATTCGCCGCTATCGTTAAACATCGCCCGCACACGGCCAAACTCTTTGCCGGTTACCATGATGTCGCCACGTTTTAACTGGCCGCCTTGTACCAGTACGGTCGCAACCGGTCCACGGCCTTTATCAAGCGTTGCTTCAATGACCACACCCTGTGCGTAACCTTCCGGGCGTGCTTTAAGTTCCAGTAATTCAGACTGCAGCAACAATGCATCGAGCAGATCGTCAACGCCCTGTCCGGTCAGAGCCGATACCGGCACAAACATCACATCACCACCCCACTCTTCCGAGATGACATCGTGCTTTGACAAATCGTTTTTAACTTTTTCAGGATCAGCGTCTTCTTTATCCATCTTGTTGACTGCAACAATGATGGGCACCTCTGCTGCCTTTGAGTGTTGCACGGCTTCTATGGTTTGTGGCATCGCGCCATCGTCGGCTGCAACAACCAGTACGACTAAATCGGTTGCCTGCGCTCCGCGTGCCCGCATCGAACTAAAGGCTGCGTGGCCCGGTGTATCGAGGAAGGTGATAGATCCCTTATCGTGCTCAACACTGTAGGCACCAATATGCTGGGTGATGCCACCAGATTCACCGGCTGCAACACGCGATGATCTAATGTAGTCAAGCAGTGAAGTCTTACCATGGTCAACGTGACCCATTACGGTCACAACCGGCGGTCTCGACTCAAACTCTTCTGCCTCTTCTTCACCACCACTGGCCGCAGCAATCAAACGCTGCTGCAACTCAAGCTCAAGATCATCCGCCGAGCTCATAATGGCGTTGTGGCCCATTTCTTCAACCACCAAAACGGCAGTATCCTGATCGAGCACCTGGTTGATGGTCGCCATCACACCCATACCCATCATGGTCTTGATGACTTCACCGGCCTTAACAGCCATGCGGTTGCCGAGCTCGGCGACCGTAATTGTTTCTGGTACATCGACATCGCGAACCACCGGCGCTGTCGGTTTTGCAAAACCATGTTTGGCTTCAATGTTGTGGTAGCTCTCACGTTTAGAGCTGCGCTTTTCACGCCGACCACCGCGACCACCGGAAACTCGCAGTTCTTTGCGTCCGCCACCTGCTTTACCACCACGACCACGACGACCGGGCTTTCCACCTTCAGAAGGCGGAGGCATATTCATGGCACCTGGATCAGGCGCGCCGCGTTTTCTGCCACCTCCGGAGGTCCCCGCCTCTCTTCGGCGTTGATCTTCCTGTTTTCGTAAGGCTTCTGCTTCAGCTGCAGCCTTGGCCGCACGCTCGCGCGCCTTGCCTGCTTCTTCAACGTTCTGGGTTAATTCTGCCAGTGCCGCCGCGGCAACCGCATCGCGTGCTGCCTGCTCTGCATCCTGGCGGGCTTGCTCCGCATCTGCTCGTGCTTTCTCTTCGGCTACGCGTTCGGCTTCCGCCTGTGCTTCTTCGGCTGCAACGCGTTCAGCTTCTGCTGAAACTGCCTCCGCTGCCTCACGCTTTATCCGATCTTCTTCAGGTTCCTGGTCGCGTGCGGCTTCTTGTCGTTTGTCATCGCTCTCACGATTGGATTCTTCTTTTTCAGCTTGCTGCTGACGCAGTGCTGCCTGACGAACCATCTCTTCACGAGCGGCATCGTCATTTTTTTCATAGGTTCTTTTGCCACGAGTTTCTACATGGACAGCTTTCTTACCTGGGCCACCAACTTTGATCTCACCACGCTTTTTGCGTTTTAAGACAATTTTACTGGTACCCGCAGCTTTCTTTTCCACGCCTTGTGACTGGCGCAGAAAGGTTAACAGCTGCGACTTTTCAGAGTCGCCTATGCTGTCATCGGCCGAGTTTTTATCTATACC
>CAZQKJ010000631.1:0-2431 GCA_964593315.1 uncultured Granulosicoccaceae bacterium | reverse complement strand
TGGTCTTGCATGCAAACAGTATTGCCACCGATACCTTTTGCTACCGTATCTCTGCTGCTGCGCCTCCAGGAGAATTCACTGGTGGTAGCAGCGGGGTCAGCGCAGGCGTGCACATCACCGAGTAGCTGGGCGTCGGAGTTGGAGTTATTTGTAACGCCCCGGCTATTTGAGCTGTTTGTAACCGGGTCACTGTTAAGCGATACCAGCCTTGAGCCATCGCGGAAAAACCATGCCGGGTTACCGCTGTTGTCATTGCCTGTACGACTGGCTCGCAGGTCCAGGTCAATGGTTCTGCGACAGTGACTAAAACCTGTATCGCAGTCGTAGCGCTTAAGGATGAGCTGCTCTGCCTGATAGTAATAGTTGTCCATGCAAATGGTGTTGTTATTGATGCCACGCGGGTAGGTAGTGCCGTTAGTGGCCACCCATTTAAACTGTGCGCTTTGTCGCGTTGTGTCTGCGCAAGCGTGCACGCTCGTGTTTCCTGTGGTGCTTTGGTGTGTAGCGTTAGCGAGTGATTCGGTACGCTCGCGTGCGAGCTCCGGGTTATCGACACACGGCTCTCCACGGTAACAATAAGCGTTGAAGTAGTGAGCCAGAGTGCTGGCGATGCTATCAGAGTAGCCGCGTGAACCACCGGGAATTGTGCTAAAGCCGTCAGGCGCTACCACACCTGCCTTGTATCTCCAGAAGCCGTTGCCATTGTTATAGTTGTAGTCTGGTGCACGAAAAATCTGCCAGTCACCACCGGTGCCAGTGAAGGCATTTCGATACTCTGGGGTGCCCAGAATGGCTTCAAACAATCGCAAGCGAGCGGTGCGATTATCGCTGCGTCGCAAGCTGCTTATACCGGTTCGGGTTTCCTGATCTGTAGGGGCACGACCCAGCATGTTGAGATAAAGCGACTGCACGTAGCGGTCGGGCGATGGGTTGGTCCAGTCGATTCCGCCAGGGAAATTAACCGCACCCACAGCAAAAGGTGTAAGTAGCAAAATAGTGAAAAGCATTCTTTTTAGCATGAAACAATCTCGGTGTTACAGCGTGGGTTCTTAATTTAAAGACCGGACATCACCGTCGTTACACGGTTGGATTCGATGGCATTTTCGATGCGTTCGAACAATATAACGGATTATCCCCCGGTGACTACAGTTTGGAGCGCCGGGATGAGTTTTTGTCGTAAAACCTTGTTATCAGCAGCATGTATAAAGGAATCCTGGCGTTGGCCGAAAACCTGTGTGGAGCAAATAACGCGGCCTGAACGTCTGGTTTATCAATGTCTTTCAGGTTCGCCGGAAAATTAAACGACTTCGTATTAGCTGGTCGACCCGTACCGAGATATTTTTCTTATGTTGAAATCGATAACCACACAGATTGCTTTGACCGTATTTTTCGGTCCTTTGGGGCTTGCCTACAGTAGTCTGGCCGCGGCTGTATTCCTGACGCTGGTGTTGGCGGTACTATTCTTTACTGCACTGGGTCCGTTAGCGGTGTTACTGGTCTGGCCTGTGGCTATTGTTACCGGTCTGGTATTCGTCAAGATACACAACGACGGGATTCGCCAGTCTGGCACTCGGTTGCTGTTGGGTCCGGATGAAGAGGCCGGTGATCTGACGACCACAATAGGTAGCTGGGGTCGTGGACTGGCTGTTTTGTCTCTGATGGCCGTCGGTGGTTATATTGCACTGATCTACCTGCCGGGCAGCAAAGACAATGAGGTGGGCTTAACCGGTTCTATTGCAGATAAATCTGTGCAGAGCGTTGATATTGTATCCACAGATTATTCCAATACCGAAGAAGGCGCCACTGACTACTCGGGTACTCTGGACTCTACCAGTGTTGCTGTACCAGTAGCAGACACAACTTTTGTCGAGTCGTCTTCTGACTCTATCAGTGATAACGACAGTACTCCATCCGTTGCTGTTTCCGAAGTTATCTCGCGATTTTCAAGTTCAACAGACGACACATTTGCAGAGGTAACATTTTCTGAGACTCAGGTGACGCCGGTGATCATTGATTCATCGTCAAGCTCTGGCAACCTGGATAATGGAGGGGGCCAGTACTTCACTGTTGATGCTATCGCGGTCAACCTGCGTGACGGACCAGGCACTAATTTTTCGATTCTGGATCAGGTGGCGCAGGGTGACGAGTTGCGAGAGTTGGATCGCGCCGGAAGCTGGGTGAATGTCGTATCGACCAGCGATGGTAAAACCGGCTGGATCTACGGCAGACTGATTAGCCCTCGCTAGCGGATTATCCTGCCAGTCACAGCACGCGTCCTGGATAAACAAGATCTGCCCGCTGCCTGCAGCGTGACGGTATCCACAAATCACGAGTAACTCTCGTGACTTGATCGCGCGATTTCGCCAGTCTTCTCCTAAACGAGGAGACGATGTCAATGCTGAAAGGCAACCTGGTTGTTGGAAAGAACCAA
>CAZQKJ010000630.1:0-2434 GCA_964593315.1 uncultured Granulosicoccaceae bacterium | reverse complement strand
CCCCACATGGATCGAAGTAATCCTGATACCCATTCTGAATATCTGCATGGCACTGTTCTTTGCAGGTTTGATTATTTTTGCCATAGGTGAGAACCCGGTTGAAGCTGTCAGCATCATGATCAACGGGGCTTTTGGTTACGATGAAGGCATTGGCTACACACTCTACTACACCACCAACTTTATTTTTACCGGTCTGGCAGTCGCGATAGCCTTTCACGCCAGACTGTTCAACATTGGCGGAGAAGGACAAGCTTATATAGGCGGGCTCGGTGTTGGCCTGGTGTTTTTGGCACTGGACAACGTACTTCCCACCATTCTACTGATCCCCATCGGCATTCTTGCAGCCGCTGTATTTGGTGCGGCCTGGGCCTATATACCAGCTGTGCTTCAGGCATACCGGGGCAGCCATATTGTCATCACTACCATCATGTTCAATTTTATCGCCTCTTCCCTGATGGTCTACCTGCTGGTCAATGTGCTAATTAAGCCTGGAAGTATGTCACCGGAAACACGTGAGTTCGACTCCGCATCATGGCTGCCGTTTATGCATGAAGTACTGGCAAAGTTTGGTATCGAAGTCACTCGCACACCACTCAATCTATCTTTCGTACTGGCACTGGTCTGCTGCTTACTTGTGTGGATATATGTCTGGAAAACTCGTTGGGGCTACGCCCTGAGAACCGCAGGTCAAAGTGAATCGGCGGCAATCTATGCAGGCATTAAACCGAAGAAAATCATCATCGTTACTATGTGTATTTCCGGCGCACTGGCTGGCCTGGTTTCAGTCAATGAAATTATGGGAGTCCACCATCGTGTGATACTGAACTTTACCGCAGGTTACGGGTTTACCGGTATTGCAGTCGCACTGATGGGGCGTAATCACCCGGTGGGCATTGTAATGGCGAGCTTGTTGTTTGGTGTGCTTTATCAGGGCGGTGCCGAACTCGCCTTCGAGATGCCAAAGATCACTCGCGAGATGGTTGTCGCTATACAGGGGTTGATTATCCTGTTCTCCGGTGCACTGGCACTGATGCTACGACCTGCCATTGTCAAACTCTGGTTGGCTGTAAAACCTGTGTCTGCGGTCACTCAATAACATGAGTGAGTTGCTCACAGCGCTCAGCGAAGCGCTATTTTCTTTATCAACGCTAGATGCCACCCTGCGGGTATCCACACCATTGATGCTGTGCGCTATGGCAGGATTGTTTTCCGAGCGCTCCGGCATCATAGATATAAGTCTTGAAGGCAAGATGCTGTTTGCAGCATTCGCAGCCGGAGCATTGGCAGCCACCACAGGCTCGCCATGGCTGGCACTGATTGGTGCTATCGCAATCAGCGTTTTATTGTCACTGCTACACGGCTTTGCCTGCATTACTCATCGGGGTGATCAAGTCGTGAGCGGGCTTGCCATTAATGTACTGGCGTCAGGCCTGACTATCGTACTGGGTATCGCCTGGTTTTCACAAGGAGGCCAAACCCCGGCTCTACAAGCCGATGCTCGATTTATGCCATTGCAATTGCCATTAACAGATACGATCACCAAAGCACCCTACTTTGGTCAATTTTTCGAATCCGTGATCAGCGGACATAACTTACTCGTTTATGTTGCCCTGCTATCTATACCACTCACATGGTGGATTGTTTATAAAACTCGTTTCGGCCTGCGCTTAAGAGCTGTTGGCGAAAACCCGTTAGCGGTAGACACGGCTGGCATTTCTGTTAATTGGCTACGATATAAAGCCGTCATGGTCGCAGGCTGCTTGTGCGGCATTGCCGGAACCTATCTGGCCATCGCACAAAACGCCGCCTTTGCAAGAGAAATGACAGCCGGTCAGGGCTACATAGCGCTCGCGGCCATGATTTTTGGGAAATGGCGTCCGGTACCAGCTCTGCTAGCCTGTTTGATGTTCGGCTTCCTCGACGCAGTATCCATACGCCTGCAGGGTGTCGATTTACCCGTGATAGGTGAAGTACCCGTACAATTCATTCAAGCCCTGCCGTATGTACTGACCGTGGTTTTACTGGCAGGGTTTATTGGCAAAGCCACCGCACCTAAAGCCGTCGGCGCGCCGTTTGTCAAAGAAAGATAATGTCAGCACTCACCACACAACTGCAACAGTTGCTGATCACAACTGCGATCAAGGCGATGGATAACGCTTATGCGCCTTATTCAAAATTCCATGTCGGTGCTGCAATACTTGCCGAAGACGGAAATGTTTATAGCGGAAGCAATGTAGAAAACGCCGCCTACCCGGTAGGCAGTTGTGCCGAAGCCGGCGCGATCAGCACTATGATTAATGCAGGTCAAACACGAATCAAAGCGATTGCAGTGGCAGGTACCGGAGATGAATTGTGTACACCGTGTGGTGCCTGCCGACAGAGAATCAGAGAGTTTGCCAAAGCCGACACTCCGATCCTTATCTGTGACAACTCA